>JAYUZI010000187.1:0-4948 GCA_043751915.1 Gammaproteobacteria bacterium
GTTCGATTCGACCAGAGACAGATCTACCTGCTCACCGGTCGCCTCAGACTCTAGCTCCGCAAGTCCCGTCGCCAACCCGTCGGTTGGCGAAGCACCGCGCGTGTTGAAGCGCTGCGCCGTGCGAGCACGGCCGCGCCGCATTGGACTTGAGGCACTGTGATGACAACTCTCCTCGTACGATTGCATATTCCCTGTTTACTGCTGTTCGCGGCCATGGCCGCGCAGGCCGCGGACGGTCCGCTGAGTCTCGAAGACGCCGTAGCGCTGGCGGCCCGCTATGCGCCGCAAGTCGCCGCCAAAGAAGCGGCCATCGACGGGGCCCGGGCGATGAGCCTCGGCGCAGGCCGCTTGCCGGATCCGGAGCTGGTCGTGGGCGTCGACAACCTGCCGACCAACGGCCCGGACGCCTATTCACTGGGCAATGACTTCATGACGATGCGGAAAGTGGGCGTCATGCAAAGCTTTCCGAATGGCCGCAAGCGGGCGGCGCAGCGACTGCAGGCACAGGCATCCGTGTCGGTCGCCGAGTTGGAAGGCGTGCAGGCGCGGCTGGAAGCGGCGCAGGGCGCTGCCGACGCCTGGGTTGACGTCCACGCGGCAGAGGTGGGGTTGCAGGGCCTGCGGGAGCTGAAGCCGGACCTCGATACGCAGGCCGACTCGGCCCGCGCCGCGCTCGCTGGCGGACGGGCCACCGTTTACGATGCCGTGTCCGCGCAGGCGGCAGTGGCCGACCTGGACGATCGCATTCTTGTGGCGCGACGCGAAGTCGAAACCGGCCGCGCGGGACTCGGACGCTGGATCGGTGAAGCCGCAGACCGGACATTGGCATCGCCGCCGACGTTCGACACGCTGCCGGTGGGCCGCGAGGAGATGCTCGCGACTTTGCATCGCCACGCCGAGCTCAGTGCCTACGACGCGCGGATCGCGGCTGCAAACTCCGAAGTCGCGCTGGCCCGCGCCGACCGGCATCCGGACTGGAGCGCGGAGCTGGACTACGGACGGCGCGGCGCCGCCTACTCGGACATGGTGTCCCTCCAATTCAAGGTAGGCCTGCCGCTCTGGCCGCACTACCGGCAAAACCCTGTCATCCGGGAGCGGCAGGCGACGGTACGGCAACTCGAAGCTGATCGGGAAACGACACTGAGGATGCACGCTACTGAAGTGACCCGGATGCTGGAGAGCTGGGAAGCGGCTCGTGATCGGCTGGTGCTCTACGATACCGTCCGGCTGCCACTGGCACGGCAACGCTCGCAACTCGCGCTGGCGGCCTTTCAGGCTGGACGCATGGACCTGCGCTCGACACTGACGACCTTTGCCGAGGAAATCGAATTGCGGCGCGGCCATGCGGAGCTGCTCGGTAGCCTCGGGCATGCCTGGGCCTTTCTCAATTACCTGACCGTACCCGGAGAGACGCCATGAACACGGCGCGCTGGATCATCGTTGTATGTGTGGCTGCGCTCGTGGCCGCGCTTGGCGGTTACATGTGGGCAGGCCACGGTCCGACCGCGGCAGGCAACGGCAAGGTGCTGTACTGGCGCGATCCGATGAAGCCGGAGGTCCGTTTCGACAAGCCCGGACAATCTCCGTACATGGACATGCCCTTGGTGCCCGTGTACGCGAGCGGCAAGCCCGGGTCGGGCGGCGTCGCGGTCAGCGCCAACATGCGTCAGAGCCTCGGCATTCGCCTCGGCCGCGTGGCGAAGGCGGCCATGACGCGCAGCATCGTCGCCGTCGGCAGCGTGGCCTACGACGAGCATCGCACGACCCTCGTGCAAGCCCGTGCCTCCGGATTCGTCGTGAAACTCTATGTCAAAGCCGCGCAGGATCGCGTGCGCCAGGGCCAGGCACTGGCTGAGGTCACCGTGCCAGCCTGGGTGGAGGCGGAGGGCGAGTACCTGGCATTGCTCAACAACGAATCAGACAGCAGCAGCGCCTTGCGCGCTGCCGCGCGCGCACGTTTGCTGCTGCTCGGTGTACCGGCGAGCACGGTGCTGGCGCTCGAACAGGAGCGCAAGGTTTCGTTCACCACGACCCTGACTGCGCCGACCGATGGCGTGATCGCCGAGCTCGGCGTGCGCGAAGGCGCCACGTTTGCAGACGGCACGCTGTTGTTTCGCGTCAACGGCCTGGGATCGGTGTGGGTCAATGCCCAGATACCCGAGTCCCAGCCCGGCTTTCTGGCGGCCGGGAGCGCAGTGCGGGTGCGCGCGGCCGCCTGGCCGACGCAGGTGTTTTCTGGCCGCCTCCAGGCGATTCTGCCGCAGCTCGATCCAACCACGCGCACGCTCACGGCACGCATCGCCGTCGACAATCGCGGCGGCCGACTCACGCCCGGCATGTTCGTCAATGCAACCTTCGCAATCCCCGCGGCAGCACCGCAGCTGTCGGTCCCGAGCGAAGCGGTGATCGTGACCGGTCAGCGCAGCGTCGTGATCCGCGAGCGCGATGACGGCGCTTTCGAGGCGGTCGATGTCACCATTGGCAGTGAAGCAGACGGCCGGACGGCGATTCTGGCGGGACTGGAGGAGGGTCAAGCGGTGGTGCTGTCCGGTCAGTTCCTGATCGACTCGGAGGCCAGCCTCAAATCGACGGTGAACCGGCTCTCGTCCGACGCACCGACCGCGCCCGAGTCGACGCCATGATCACGCGACTGATCCAGCGCTCCATTGCCAACCGCATGCTGGTATTGCTGGCAGCTGTAACGGTCGCGGGCTGGGGCGTGTGGGCGATGCTGCGCACGCCGCTCGATGCCATCCCGGACCTGTCCGATACACAGGTCATTATCCGCACGATGTTCCCTGGCCAGGCGCCGCAGATCGTCGAGAATCAGATCACCTATCCGCTCAGCACCACGATGCTGTCGGTCCCGGGAGCGAAAACAGTTCGCGGCTACTCCATGTTCGGTGACTCATTTGTCTACATCCTGTTCGAAGACGGCACCGACCCGTATTGGGCGCGCTCGCGTGTACTGGAATACCTGAGCCAGGTGCAATCGCGCTTACCGGAGCAGGCGCGCACTTCCCTGGGGCCCGACGCGACCGGCGTGGGCTGGGTCTACGAGTACGCGCTCGTCGACCGGACCGGGCGGCACGACCTGTCGCAATTGCGCGCGCTGCAGGACTGGTTCCTGAAGTACGAGCTCAAGACCGTGCCCAACGTGTCGGAAGTCGCTTCCATCGGCGGCATGGTGCGCCAGTACCAGATCGTGCTCGATCCGGACAGGATGCGCGCCTTCAATGTTACCCAGGCGCAGGTTATCGCCGCCGTGCAGAACGCGAACCAGGAGACCGGCGGTTCGGTCCTGGAGCTGGGCGAGGCCGAGTACATGGTGCGGGCCTCGGGCTACCTGAAAACGCTCGATGATTTCCGCGCCATTCCGCTGATGGCGAACGAGGTCGGCACCGCCGTGCGGCTGGGCGACGTGGCCCGCGTGCAGACTGGTCCGGAGATGCGCCGCGGTATCGCCGAACTCAACGGCGAGGGCGAGGTGGCGGGCGCCGTCATCATCATGCGCTCGGGCAAGAATGCGCTCGCGACCATCAAGGCCGTCAAGGCGAAGATCGAATCTCTCAAGGCGAGTCTCCCCTCAGGCGTCGAACTGGTGCCCACCTACGATCGCTCCAAACTGATCAACCGCGCGGTCGACAATCTCAGGGACAAGCTGCTCGAAGAGTTCGCGGTCGTCGCGCTCGTGTGCCTGCTGTTCCTGTTTCACCTGCGCTCGGCTTTCGTGGCCATCGTCTCGCTGCCGATGGGCGTGCTGATGGCCTTTATCGTCATGCACTATCAGGGCGTCAATGCCAACATCATGTCGCTCGGCGGCATTGCCATCGCCATCGGCGCCATGCTCGACGCCGCGATCGTGATGATCGAGAACGCGCACAAGCACATGGAGGCCTGGCGCCACCGGAATCCGGGCCAGGCATTGGCGGGTGCCGAACACTGGCGCGTCGTCGGCGAGGCCGCCGCCCAGGTGGGCCCGGCACTGTTTACCTCGCTCCTGATCATTACGTTCTCGTTTATTCCCGTCTTCACGCTCGAGGCCCAGGAGGGGCGGCTGTTCTCGCCCCTGGCTTTTACCAAAACTTATGCGATGGCCGCCGCCGCCGGGCTCTCGGTGACGCTCATTCCGGTGCTGATGGGCTACCTGATCCGCGGCCGCATTCCCGCCGAGCACGACAACCCGATCAATCGCGGCCTGATCGCCTTCTACCAGCCGCTCTTGACCCGCGTGCTCGCTCATCCCAAAGCAACCCTGGCCGCTGCGCTGCTGATCCTGATGACTGCGCTCATCCCGGTGCTGCGCATCGGTGGCGAGTTCCTGCCGCCCCTCGATGAGGGCGACCTGCTCTACATGCCCTCCGCGCTGCCGGGCATTTCGGCCGGCAAGGTGAGCGAGTTGCTGCAGCAGACCAATCGCCTCATCAGAACCGTGCCTGAAGTCGTCAGCGTGTTTGGCAAGGCAGGCCGGGCGGAAACCGCCACCGACCCGGCCCCGCTGGAGATGTTCGAGACCACGATTCAGTTCAAGCCACGTGAGAACTGGCGCCCCGGCATGACGCCCGAGAAACTGGTTCAGGAGCTCGATCGCGCGGTGCAGGTGCCGGGCTTGTCCAACATCTGGGTACCGCCGATCCGCAACCGCATCGACATGCTCGCGACCGGCATCAAGAGCCCCGTCGGCGTCAAGGTCGCTGGAATGGACCTGCACGAAGTCGACCGCATCGCGGCCGAGGTCCAGCGCGTGGTGATGCAGGTGCCGGGGGTGACTTCCGCGTTCGCCGAACGCCTGTCCGGCGGGCGCTACATCGACGTCAAGATCGACCGCGACCGCGCGGCGCGCTACGGGATGAATATCGCCGACGTGCAGAGCATCGTCTCGGCGGCGATCGGCGGCGACAACATCGGCGAGACCGTCGAGGGGTTGCAGCGCTTCCCCATCAACCTG
>JAYUZI010000188.1:0-2973 GCA_043751915.1 Gammaproteobacteria bacterium
AGGCGTCCGCACCACCCTTGCCGGGCGGCTGGCTCATGCGGCGCACCAGGGCCTCGGTTTCGCGTACAGATAAGCCTTTTTTCACAACCAATAGCGCAAGTTCGGTCTGTTTTCGATGATTTTCGAGCCCAAGTAGCGCACGGGCGTGGCCCATGTCGAGTTCGCGGCGCTCGACCAGCTCGGCCACCGCGGGGGCCAGCTCGACCAGACGCAGCAAGTTGGTCACGGCGGCCCGCGAGCGGCCCACGGCATCGGCAACCTGCTGATGCGTAAGCCCAAATTCGGCGATCAGGCGCTCGAAGGCGCGCGCCTCCTCCAGCGGGTTGAGATCTTCGCGCTGGATGTTCTCGATGAGCGCCATGGCCACGGCGGCTTCATCGGGCACCTGGCGGATGATCGAGGGAATCTCGGTCAGGCCCGCGAGCTGGGCCGCGCGCCAGCGGCGTTCGCCGGCAATAATTTCATAGCGCTGTTCGCTGCCAGCGCCAGCGACCGGCCGGACCAGGATGGGCTGGATCACGCCCTGGGCGCGGATTGACGCGGCGAGTTCTTCCAGCGTGTCATTGCGCATGTCGGCGCGCGGCTGGTAGCGGCCGCGCTGCAGGAGTTCAACGGGAAGCCGCGCGAGCTGGTCGCCGCGAAGGGCGGCCGCACCGACGCCGGTTGCGGCGCCGGGGCCGGCAGGGGCGGGCGGCGTCGGTCTCGCCTGGCCCAACAGATCCGCGAGTCCACGCCCCAGGGCCGGCTTTTTCTGGCTCACGAGGCGACCGCCGACTGCTGCGTGTCTTCACGCCGCAGCATTTCGCCGGCGAGCGCAAGGTAGGCGAGCGCGCCGCGCGAATCCTTGTCGTGCAGGAGCGCCGGCCGCCCGAACGAGGGGGCCTCGGCGAGCCGGACGTTGCGCGGCACGACGGTGCGGAACACCTTGTCGCCGAAGTGCTCGAGCAGCTGCCCGCCCACTGCGGTGGCGAGGTTATTGCGCGGGTCGTACATGGTGCGCAGAATCCCTTCGATCTCGAGCTGCGGGTTGGCCTCGCCGCGAATCTGCTCGATCGTCGCCACCAGCGCCGAGAGGCCTTCGAGCGCGTAGAACTCGCATTGCATCGGAATCAGCACGCTGTCGGCGGCGATCAACGCGTTGACGGTCAGGATATTAAGCGACGGCGGGCAATCAATGAGCACCACATCGTAGCCGCCGCGCACCGGCGCCAGCGCGTTGCGCAGCCGCCGCTCGCGACCCGTGCTGATCCCGAGCAACCGCACCTCGGCAGCAGTCAGGTCCTGGTTGGCCGGGAGCAGCGACATACCCGCGATGGCGAGCGGCAGGATGGCCTCGGCCGCGGTGCATTCGCCCAGCAGCACCTCGAGCGTGCCGCGCGCCAGCGTGGATTTGTCGACGCCGCACCCGGTAGTCGCGTTGCCCTGCGGATCGAGGTCGATCAGCAGCACCTGGCGGCGCGTGGCCGCCAGCGAGGCGGCTAGATTCACCGCGGTGGTGGTCTTGCCGACGCCGCCTTTCTGGTTGGCCACCGCGATGACGCGTTTCATAGGGTGCTAGTTTAGGCCAGCCGGGGCGCCGGCGGGGAGCGGCGCTGCGGGGCTGTATTTCAGGGTGATCAGGCACCGCTCAGCCTCGAGCCCGGGCACCTGGAGCGGCCGCACGGCGAGCAGCTGCCAGTCGGGCGGGATCGATGCGAGCTCGGACTCGGGCGGGCGCTGCCCCTTGTAGGCCAGCAGGCGCGTGCCCGGGCCACTCAAGGGCCGGGCTAGCGCGGCCAGTTCCGGGAGCGAGGCCACGGCCCGCGCCACGATGGTGTCGAATGGCTGCTCCGGACGCATGGCCTCGGCGCGCGCGTGCACGGCCTCGGCGTTCTTCAGCCCCAGCACGCGCGCCGCGTGGGCAACGAAACGTACCTTCTTCGCCGTGCCATCGATGAGCGTGAACGCCCGCCCCGGGTGCACGATCGCGAGCGGAAGTCCCGGGAAGCCGGCGCCGGTGCCGAGGTCCGCGATGCGCGCGCCCACCAGGTCGGCGCTCGCGGCCAGGCTGTCGAGCAGGTGGCCCGCGATCATTGCCTCGCGCGTGGTGATGGCCGTAAGGCTGTAGGCGCGGTTCCATTGTTCGAGTTCAACGAGCAACCGCAGCAGGAGTGCCGCCGAGTTTTCATCGACTGTCACCCCGAGCTGGAGCGCCCCGGCGCGCAGCGCGGCGGCGGAACTTGACTGCATGGGTTGCCTTACACGCCACCGCGGGCACAATACCCGGGACTTCACGCGAGGAACGATAGCAAAGATGCGCCTACCGAACGATGCGCGCGCCCTGGCGCTCACCCTCACCTCTGCTCTGGCGCTCGCGCTCGCCCCGGCCTGGGCCGCACGCACTGTGCAGGACGGCATCGTGCAGGACGGCGTACCGGTAGCCAACCCGCAGGTCGCCTCAGCGCTCCAGCGCTACCGCGGTGGCAGCGAAACGCGGCTCCTCGATTGGCTGAGCAACGGGACTATGCTGGTGGCAGAACGCCAGGCCGGGCAGGATCAGGTGCTCCGGCTGGGCAGCGCCCTGCCGCCACGGCCGCCGGTAGGCATACCGGGTGGCTTGCTGCGCTCGGCCGTGACGCAACCCTTCCACAATGACTCGGTGGCTTACCTCGGCGACCGGGTGGGGCAGGTCGGTGCGGCGCTCTATCTGCGATCACTGGCCGATGGCGCGGAGCGGCTCCTCGTGAGCGCCGCGGCGCGGCCGGGCCCAGCGGTGTGGGCACACGACGGCCGGCAGCTCGCCTTCAGCGCGACGCTTCGCGATGGTCCGAACTCCGATCTCTACGTGCAGGACATCACCGGCCCTGCCGGGCCGCGGCTGGTGGCCACGGGCGGCGCCAATGCGTGGCAAGTGCTGGGTTGGACCAGCGCCGACCGCTCGCTGCTGGTGCACCACACCGTTTCCGAGGCCGGCGATGAGCTATTGCTGGTGGA
>JAYUZI010000189.1:0-2866 GCA_043751915.1 Gammaproteobacteria bacterium
ACGCACACGCCTGTGCCTGCCGGCCACGACAAGTTCCCGCTCGACCTTGTTGGCCGAGTGCTCGGCCTGCACGACTTCCACGAGCATCGTGAGGTCTTCTGCTGCGAAGGCGTGCTCAACCTCACTTATCTGGCGCTTAACCTAAGCCACTACCACAATGGCGTGGCGCGCCTGCACGGTGAAGTTTCCCAACTGATGTTCCCGCGTTACGTGATCGACTCGATCACCAACGGCGTCCACGCCGCCACGTGGGCGAGCGAACCGATCCAACAGCTCTTCGACCGCTACATCCCAGACTGGCGGCAGGACAACCACAGCTTGCGCAACGCGCTCCGCATCCCGGGTCCGCTCGTGCATGCCGCGCACAAGCAATCCAAGGACCGGCTAATCGCCGAGGTGAAGCGCAGCACCGGCGTGGCGATGAAGCCCGGTGTATTCACCCTTGGGTTTGCCCGGCGCGCGACGCCCTACAAGCGCGCGGACCTGCTGTTCACCGACTTGGAACGTCTGAAGAAAATCGCCGCGACCAGCGGTGGGCTCCAGATCGTCTATGCGGGCAAAGCGCACCCGGCCGACCAGCCCGGCAAGGACATCATCGCGCACATTGCCCGCTGCCGCGACATGCTCCGCGACAGCGTGAAGATCGTTTACCTCGAAAATTACGATCTCGATCTCGCAAAACTCCTGGTCGCCGGCGTCGATGTCTGGCTCAACACCCCGCAGCCGCCGATGGAGGCCTCCGGCACCAGCGGGATGAAGGCCGCGCTCAACGGCGTGCCCAGTCTCAGCGTGCTCGATGGTTGGTGGGTCGAGGGCCACATCGAGGGCGTCACCGGCTGGGCCATCGGCCGACCGTGGGAAGCCAATGGGAGCGCTGCCGATCACGACCGCGCCGCCGACGCCGCTTCGCTCTACGATCAACTCGAGCACAAAGTGTTGCCGCACTACTACCGCAATCACGGCGCTTTCACCGAAGTCATGCGCCACTGCATCGCGTTCAACGGTTCGTTCTTCAACACGCATCGTATGCTTAATCAATATGCTCAGAAAGCATACCTGGGATAGAATCAAGGAGCGTCACCAACCGGAGGCCGCCAGTGGAGTCCTCGGTCGCGACGGATCCTTGGGTTTCGAGTGGTGCGCAACCGCCGGAGCACTGGCCGGCCGGATCGGGCGCAGCCTCGCGCATACCTCGCCGGCGCGGCTGTTGCTCCTCATCTGCCTTGCCACCGGAGTGACGCATTCGGTGACAATGCTCTCGTTGCATGCGTGGCACACAGTCCTGCCGACTTGGGCGCACTCCCTGACGGAATCGACCCTGCTGGTGCTCGTGCTTTTCCCGACTCTTTATTTTTTCGCGTTCCGACCCCTCCGTGTGCAAAGCGTCGAGCGCGAGCAGGCCGAAACGATCATGCGCGAGTCGGAGCACAAATACCGTCACCTGTTCAACAGTCTCGGCGATGCGGCATTCCTTATTGACCTCCAGACCGGCCGGCTGATCGACGCCAATCAGCAAGCGGAAGCGCTCCTTGGGCGCAGTCGTGCCGAAATCCTTGGCATGAATCACGAGTCTTTGTTTCCGACGGGGAAAGGGGAGGAGTATCGGCCACAGCTGCTGCGACGCGGCGAGGACGCAGTTGCCAGCTTTGAAGCCGAAGTGCAGACAACGGAGAATCGCTGCGTGCCGGTGCACGTGAGCGCGGCGCCGCTCTCCCTGTTTGGCCACGATTTGGTTGTCACGCTTTTCCGCGACATCTCCGAATTCAAAACGCTCCATGCCGAGTTGCTGCGCGCCCAACGACTGGAGAGCGTCGGTGCCCTCGCGAGCGGAATCGCGCACGATCTCAACAACGCGCTTACGCCAATCCAGTTTGCCACTGAGCTGCTCTTCCGGGTCCAACCGGGCGAAAACAGAGACCGACACTTGCTGAACACCATCGGCAACAGTGCGGCCCGCGCGTCTCAAATCGTGCGACAAATGTCCGCGGAGGCGAAGGCCACCGCAGCGATTTACAGCCCCGCCAGCTGATGCGCGAGGTCGCCGACATGGCTGGAGTGGCTTTCCCCAAATCCATTCAAATCGAGCAGGATTTGCCGAACAATCTATGGACGGTTACGGCCGATGCTGCGCAGTTGTCCCAAGTGCTGATGAATCTCTCCGTAAATGCACGGGATGCGATGCCCGAGGGGGGCGAGCTGCGCTTCTCCGCCGAGAATCTCATCGCGTCTGAAACCTGCCCACAGACTGTTTCGGGTATCAAGCTCGGCGCCTATGTCGTGCTCAGTGTAGCCGACACCGGCTGCGGCATCCCACCCGAGATCAAGGATCGGATTTTCGATCCGTTCTTCACGACGAAGCCTGTCGGCAAAGGCACGGGGCTCGGACTGGCGACGACCCGCGACATTGTAACGGGCCACGGAGGGTTTATCGAAGTCATCACACATCCTGGGCGCGGAACCGCTTTCAGGATTTTTCTACCGGCGACCGTGAAGGCACAGTTCGCGCCTGCCGCGACCAAGGAGGCAAGCCTACCTTTAGGGCATGGCGAGCTGGTGCTTATCGCCGACGACGAGGCGATTATTCTCGAAATGTCTGGTGCTGCGTTGGAAGCGGCGGGCTATCGGGTCTTACCGGCCCACGATGGCACCGACGCAGTCGCGCTTGGAGCTGAGCACAAGAGCGAACTCCAAGTCGCCGTCATTGACTTGGAGATGCCTTTTCTTGGTGGGGCGGCAACCATTCGCGCGCTGCAAAAGATCAATCCATCGCTGGAATTCATCCGGATGAGTGGCCGGGTCAGTTCCGGCTACGACCACGAAGATGAAGATTCAAGCAAGTCCGCCTTCCTGCAGAAACCGCTCTCCG
>JAYUZI010000190.1:0-3976 GCA_043751915.1 Gammaproteobacteria bacterium
GCGCGCTGCGACATCATCATGCTCGATGAATTTTCACTCACCGACCTGCAGCGCGCCGTGGCGCTGAACCGCGCCGCGGCGCACCCGGCGAAGCTCGAAGCCTCGGGCGGCGTCAGCCTCGAGGGCATCGCCAAGATCGCGGCAACCGGCGTCGATTGCATCTCGATCGGCGGCCTGACGAAACACGTGCAGGCCGTCGATCTGTCGATGCGCCTGGTCTAGGGGCCGGGCGTCGTCGGAGAGCGTCATGGCGCTGCCACGGCCGTGCCGCGCGCGTCCCTGAAAAGCATGTAGGGCGAACCCGGACTGAAGGGCTGTGCCGACCACGGCAGCAGGCGGGTGTAGAAGGCGCTCGCAGCAGAGGTGTCGTTGCAAAGCAGCTCGTGCCAGATGAACCGTCCCTGATAGCTGGATTGAGCCATGTGCGTCCCCTGGTGTCACGGCCGACGATGCCCGCGACAATATCGCAATCCGAGACTAGACGACAACGGGTCGGTTGACCTCGACCGTGACGTGGACGAGCTCGCGGTGCGCGCGCAGGAGTGAGCGGAAATATTCCGGCGTGGCCGGATCGTCGGCGGTGACACTGAGAATACAGGCGTACTTGCCCTTGCCCACACGCCATACATGCAGATCCTGCAGCTCGACGGGAACCGGGGACTCGCGCAGCGCGCGGCGGATCTGCGCCACCACCGGCGCATCCATCTCGGCGTCGAGCAACAACCGGCCGGTCGAGCGCAGGAGCGAGCCGGCCCAGACCGCGACCACGCCGGAGCCGAACAGGCCAACGCCCGCATCGAGCCACGTAAGCTGCAGATATTTCCCGCCTGCCAGCGCGCCGATGGCCAGGAGCGAGGTTGCCGCGTCCGCGGCGACATGCACGTAGGCGGAACGCAGGTTCAGGTCGTGATGGCCGTGGTCGTGGTCATGGCCGTGCGCCGCGCCGGCGAGCAGCCAGGCCGACAACAGGTTCACGAGCAGACCCAGCACGGCGATCACCAGGGCCTGGTCATAGGCAATGGGCACTGGGTGCGCGAGTCGGGTCACGCATTCGTAACCCATCACCAGCACAACGCCGACCAGCAGCAAGGCGCTGGTGTAGCCGCCGAGCACCTCGATCTTCCAGGTGCCGAAGGCGAAGCGGGGATCGCCCCGCATGCGGCGCGCATAAGTGTAGGCGGCAACCGACAGCCCAAGCGCGATCACGTGCGAGCTCATGTGCCAGCCGTCGGCGAGCAACGCCATGGAGCCGTACCACCAACCCGCCAGCAGCTCAATCACCATGGTGATCGCCGTCAGCATCACGACCCAACGGGTGCGTCGCTCGGCGAGCGGATTGACTTCATCGAAATCATGGTCGTGGGGGGCCGCGCCCCCGTGGCTGTGCTTGGTCATGTTGCTGGCGCCCGAACCCGTATACTGCGCGCCACTATAAACCAGCCCGAACCACCGCATGCTGCAGGCCGGCCGCACCCACCACTTCGGCTTCATCCGCGCGTTCGTCACGCGCTGGGATGCGCTGGCGCTGGTCGTGGTGCTGGCCCTGGTGGTGTTCCTGGCCGAAGCCAGCCGTGGACTGCTGGCGCCGCTCTCGCAGCTCGACGCGGTACCCCTGTCGCTTGACCCGGCACATCTGCCCGAGTATGCGGCCCGCACCACGCTGCGCATGTTCACGGCGCTGGGCCTGTCACTGGCCTTCACGCTGAGTTACGCAACGTGGGCGGCGAGGAGCCCGCGCGCGGCCCGCGTACTGATTCCGCTCCTCGATATCCTGCAATCGGTACCGATACTCGGATTCATCTCCATAACGGTCGTCTTTTTCATGTCCCTGGTGCCCGGCCGCGTGCTGGGCGCGGAATTCGCCGCGATCTTCGCCATCTTCACCAGCCAGGCCTGGAACATGGCTTTCAGTTTCTACCAGTCGCTCCGCACGGTGCCGACCGAGCTCGCCGAGGCTGCGGCTTCCTTTCATCTCACGCCCTGGATGCGCTTCTGGCAGCTCGAGGTGCCCTTTGGCCTGCCGGCCCTGACCTGGAACATGATGATGTCGATGTCCGGCGGTTGGTTCTTCGTGGTGGCCGCTGAGTCGATCAGCGTCGGCCACACTTCGGTGGCGCTGCCGGGCGTCGGCTCCTACATCGCCATTGCCATCCAGCAGCGCAATCTCCATGCCATAGGCTGGGCGATCACGACCATGGCGCTGGTGATCCTGGTCTACGACCAACTGCTGTTCCGGCCGCTGATCTGCTGGGTCGATCGTTTCCGCGTCGAACAGGAACCCGGCTCCGAGCCGCCCGATTCCTGGGCCCTGACCATGATGCGGCGTTCGCGCCTGATCAGCGGCTTGACGATGATGTTCTACGCCGCCGTGCGCTGGACCAGCTGGACCCTGCCAGCCCGCACCGCGCCAGGCCCGGCATCGCGAGCGAAGCGTGCGCAAGCCGCGCGGCGCGGGGACGCGCTGTGGATTATGCTGGCCCTGCTGCTGGCCGCGCTGGCGTTGCAGCGCCTGATCACGACGCTGGTCATGCACACGCGCCTCGCCGAACTGCGCGAGGTCGGGTTCCTCGGTCTCCTGACCCTGGCGCGGGTGGTGGTACTGATCGCGCTGGCGAGCCTGCTGTGGGTGCCCGTCGGCATCTGGATCGGGCTGCGGCCGCGGGCGGCGCAGATCGTGCAGCCGATCGCCCAGTTCCTGGCCGCCTTCCCAGCGAACCTGCTGTTCCCGTTAGCGGTCTACCTGATCGTGGCCGGGCGCCTGAGCCCCGACCTGTGGCTGAGCCCGCTGATGATCCTGGGAACCCAGTGGTACATCCTCTTCAACGTAATCGCGGGCGCCTCGGCCATGCCAGCTGAACTGCGGTGGGCGGCACAGAACCTGCGCGTCGGCGGCTGGCTGTGGTGGCGGCGCATCGCGCTGCCCGGCGTCATGCCTTACTTCGTCACCGGCGCGATCACCGCTTCCGGCGGCTCCTGGAACGCTTCCATCGTCGCCGAGCTCGCGAGCTGGGGCAGCACCCAGGTGAGCGCCCACGGCCTGGGCGCCTACATTGCATCGGCGACCACGGCCGGTGACTATCATCGCATCGTGCTGGGCATCGCCACGATGTGCTTGTTCGTCGTGTGCATCAACCGCTGGTTCTGGCGGCCGCTTTATTACTACGCCGAACGCCGCTATCGTCTGACCTGACATGCCTTCGTTCATCGACATGGATGCCACGCCGCTCCTGCAGGTCAAGGGGATCGCAAAGTCCTTTCCGAAGCCCGACGGCCAGGAGCTGCTGGTGCTTGAGGGCGTAAACCTGCAGCTGGCTGCCGGCCAGATTGTCGGGCTCCTGGGCCGTTCGGGGTCCGGCAAGTCGACTCTGCTGAGGCTGATCGCCGGCCTCACCGAGCCCAGTCATGGTGAACTCAACTACCTGGGCTCACCGGTCGATGGCCCCGCCGCGGGCATCTCGATGGTGTTCCAGAGCTTCGCGCTGTTCCCCTGGCTCACGGTGTACGAGAACGTCGCGCTCGGACTCGAGGCGCAGCGCCTGCCGCGCGCCGAAATTCGCACGCGTACTCTCGCGGCGATTGACCTCATCGGACTGGACGGCTTCGAGTCCGCCTATCCGCGTGAGCTCTCAGGCGGCATGCGCCAGCGGGTCGGCTTTGCACGTGCGCTGGTCGTGCACCCCAACATCCTGCTGATGGACGAACCCTTCTCGGCGCTCGACGTATTGACCGCGGAGACCCTGCGCACCGATTTCCTCGACCTGTGGTCCGAGGGCCGCATGCCGATCAAGGGCGTGATCCTGGTGACGCACAACATCGAGGAAGCGGTGCTGATGTGCGATCGGGTGCTGGTGTTCGGCAGCAACCCCGGGCGCGTGCTCTCGGAAATCGAGGTGACCCTGCCACAACCGCGCGACCGGCTCGATCCCTCGTTCCGCGAACTGGTCGAAAAGATCTACGTCGAGATGACCGCGCGCGC
>JAYUZI010000191.1:0-7142 GCA_043751915.1 Gammaproteobacteria bacterium
GGCTGACTCCGCGCCCGGCACCCTGGTAGGCATAGCTGGCATCGGTGTAGCGATCGCAGATCACCCAGCGGCCTGCGGCCAGGGCGGGACGGATGGCGTTTTCGAGATGTACAGCGCGCGCCGCAAACATCAGCAGCGTCTCCGCGGCAGGCGTCATCCGCTCGCCGCCGCGCCGCAGCAACAATTCGCGCAGGGACTCCGCCAGCGGCGTGCCGCCCGGTTCGCGCGTCAGCAGCACCGCAAGCCCGCGCCGCGTCAGCTCGGCCTGGAGCGAGCGCGCCACCGTGGACTTGCCGGCGCCCTCGATGCCTTCCAGGGTGATGAACCGCCCCGCGCTCACTTCGAGCCTCCCGTTACCGCACGGTCGGGAACCGCGCCTGTACGCCGTA
Source organism: Gammaproteobacteria bacterium (assembly GCA_043751915.1). Classification (GTDB taxonomy): domain Bacteria; phylum Pseudomonadota; class Gammaproteobacteria; order Steroidobacterales; family Steroidobacteraceae; genus FEN-1191. The sequence goes on from JAYUZI010000191.1 coordinate 390, forward strand.
GGAATTCACGGAGCGCGGCATTGTGCTCGGCATAGGTCGCCGAGAAGTGATGACTCCCGTCGCCAAGTCCGGTGGCGACGAAATACAGCGCCTTGATGGCAGCCGGATGCAGCGCCGCGTGAATCGAGGCGCCACCCGGCAGCGCTATCGGGGTCGGCGGAAGCCCGTAGCGCGTGTAACTGTTGAAGGGCCCGTCGGTTTCCAGGTCGCGCCGCCGCAGGTTCCCGTCGTAGCGCGTGCCGAGCCCGTAGATGATCGTCGGATCCGATTGCAGGCGCATGCCGATCCGCAGCCGATTCGTGAACACTGCGGCGACCTTGGCGCGCTCATCCTCGCGCGAGGTTTCCTTTTCGACGACCGAGGCGAGGATCAGCGCCGCATCGGTGCTGGTCAAAGGCAGGCCCGGGTCGCGCGCGGCCCATTCCTGCTTCAGCCGTTCGCTCATGCGCTGCACGGCGAGCTCATAGATCCGCCGGTCGCTGGTACCAGCCGCGAAACGGTAGCTGTCCGGATAGAACCGTCCCTCGGCCGGCAGGCCGCGCTGCCCCAGCGCTTTCATCAAGGCGTCATCGCCCAGACTCCGCCACTCGTGCGTGAGATCAGTGCTGCCGTTCAGGGCCGCGCGCATTTGCGCAAAGGTCCAGCCCTCGGGAATCGTGAGCTGCGACAGCACGACCTGGCCGGCGTCGATCTGCCTGAGGATCGCCCGTGCGGTGGCTCCTTGCTGCAGCTCATAGATGCCGGCCTGGGCGTTGGGATGCAGGCCGTGGAGCCGCAGATACCACTCGACCATGCGCGGCCGGCGCAGGGCCTGCGCCCGTGCCAGTTCCGCGAGCACGCTGCGCAGGCTCGCCCCGGCGCTCACCTGCACGCGCGTGCCGGCCGCGGCCAGCGAAGGCTCATCCATGCTCGCATCGAGCTGCTGCAGCAGCACCAGGGCCGCCGCCACCAGCGCCAGCGCCATGCCTGCCATCAGCTTCCAGGGGCCACTACGGCGTGCCATCGATCAGCTCCTGCAATCCGGCGCCGCGCGCGTCTACTTCGAGCCTGCGGCCTTCATACCAGTGTACGGGCTGGACGCCCAGACGAACATTGGTCACGAACATGGCCGGGGCCTCGGCGAGCTGCGGCGCGGACAGGGGCGCAACCCGCACCGTGAGTCCGCACCGCGGTGCCACGCTCATCACCAGCGAGCGCATGACACCCTCGACGCCACAGTCACCCAGCGGCGGAGTCAGGAGCTCGGCACCCTGGCAAACAAACACGTTGCTCATGCTGCCGCAGACCACGCCGCTGCCGCAACACATCAGCACTTCGTCGAGTCCGGCGCCCGCGGCGGCGCGCTGCGCGAGCACCTGCTCGAGGCGATTGAGGTGCTTGAGGCCCGCGAGCAGCGGATTGGCGGCCAATGGCACCGCCGACAGGCCGGCACGAAATTCGGCAGCCGTTGCTGGCGGCCATGGATACACCGAAACGATGCGCGTCGGCCGTTCGTCCCCACTGGGCCGGTAGCCGCGCGCCGTAGCCACGCCGCGCGTGATGATGATCTTGACCAGCGCGCGCGGCATGGCGCCCAGCAGCGATTCCGCTTCGGCGCGCAGCAACTCACCCGCGGGCGGCGCGATGCCAAGACGCTCGCAACCCTGCCTCAGCCGCGCCAGATGCCGATCGAACCACCGGACCCTGCCCTGCTCGCAACGCATGGTTTCGAACAGGCCGTCACCATATTGCAGGCCTCGATCCTTTACCGACACGACGCTGACCAGCTGGCCATTCACCAGCACCGCTGCGGAACTCATGGCCGGGCCCCGAAGGCGCGCAGCAGGCCCTGCGCCTTGGTGCGGGTCTCGGCCAGCTCGCGCTGCCAATCGGAATCAGCCACGATACCGGCACCGGCCCGGAAGCGCAGCTCGGCGCCCGCCAGCGTCGCGGTGCGGATCAGGATATTGAAATCCATGTCGCCATCGATATTGAGGTAGCCGATCGAGCCGGTATAAGCCCCGCGCGGCTCGCCCTCGAGCTCGCCAATGATCTGCATGCACCGATACTTGGGACAGCCGGTGATCGTGCCGCCGGGAAACACCGCGCGCAGCGTCGCCCCGGGCGTCACCCCCGTGCGCAACATGCCGCGCACGTTCGAGACGATGTGGTGCAGGTGCGGGTAACTCTCGGTCACCATGAACTCATTCACTTCCACGCTGCCGGCGTGACAGATGCGCCCGAGATCGTTGCGTTCCAGGTCAATGAGCATGACGTGCTCGGCGCGCTCCTTGGCGTTGGCGAGCAGTTCCTGTTTTTCCGCGGCATCGCTCCCCGGTGTGCCGTGGCGCGCACGCGTTCCCGCGATCGGGCGGGTCTCGACGCGGCGCCCGGCAACGCGCACCAGCCGTTCCGGTGAAGAACTGAGCAGCGTCATCGCCGGGAGCGAGGCGTAGACCGCAAATGGTGCCGGGTTCGCCTGCCGCAGGCTCTCATGCAATGCGCCCGGATCGGGGCGCGCCGGAAACTCCACGCGCCAGCCGCGCGACAGGTTGGCCTGGTAGATGTCGCCGCGAGCGATGTATTCCTGCGCCCGCAGCACCGCCCTGCCGAACACATCGGGATCCTGTTCGTACACGGCGCCGGGCGCGGCGCCTGACGCATTTGACGACGCGGGCGGCGTGTCCAGGGCGGCCAATGCCCGTTCGATCGCGGCGCCCGCCTCCCCCGCGTCCGCCTCGACCACCAGGTGGCAACGCTGCTCCACGTGGTCGTATACCAGGGCCGCCGGAATCCGCAGGGCAAGCGCGCAGACCGCAGCGCCCGGGAGCGATGGCAACCGCAGCCCGGCTTCCACGTGGGCGGCAATCTCGTAGCTGAGGTAGACCACCCAGCCGCCACGAAACGGCAGTGTGCAGGCCTCGCCGCCCGGAACGCCAGAGGCATGCAACGCGGTCCACCATTCGTCCAGCGCGCCGAGAAAATCCGGGCTGTGCAGCGCCACGCCGCGGGCTTCGAGCCGGCCGTCGCCGCGCAGCAGGAGCGAGGCGAGTGGCATGGCGGCCAGCACGGAATAACGGCCGAGCGGGCTGACCGCTGTGCTGTCGAACAGGACGGGGAACAGGTCGGGACGCTGCACGGCGAGCGCGCGCAGCTGCGCGGGCGTGGCCGGCATTTCGCGCACCTGCAGGCTGCGCGCATTCATGGCATCAGGGCCGGAGCGTCAGCCCGGCAGGCGGCGCAGGACCAACGTGCCGTTGGTGCCACCGAACCCGAAGGAATTGGAGACCGCGACCTCGATACGCATGGCGCGTGCGGTGTTCGGCACGAAATCCAGGTCGCAGTCAGGATCTGGGTTTTCGTAGTTGGTGGTCGGCGGCGCCACCTGGTCACGGAGCGCGAGCACGCAGAAGATCGCCTCGACCACGCCGGCGGCACCCAGCAGGTGCCCGGTCATCGACTTGGTGGAACTGACCGCGAGCTTGTAGGCGTGATCGCCAAAAGTGGCCTTGATCGCCGCGGTCTCGGCCTTGTCGCCGAGCGGCGTCGAGGTGGCGTGCGCGTTCAGGTATTGCACCTCGCCCGTATTGACACCCGCGTCGCGCAGCGCATTGTGCATCGCCAGGCGGGCACCGGACCCATCTTCCGGCGGCGCCGTGATGTGATACGCGTCACCGCTCATGCCGAAGCCAACCAGCTCGCCGTAGAGACGCGCGCCGCGGCGCCGCGCGTGTTCGTATTCCTCGAGCACCATCGCGCCGCCGCCGTCGCTGAGCACGAAGCCGTCGCGATCGCGGTCCCACGGACGGCTGGCGGTGGTCGGCGAGTCATTGCGCATCGACAGGGCCTTCGCTTGCGAGAAGCCGCCGATCGCGGTCGGCGTCGTGCCCATTTCCGCGCCGCCCGACACCACGAGATCGGCGTCACCGTACTGGATCGCACGCATGGCGAGCCCGACGGCGTGCGTCGAGGTCGTGCAGGCCGTGACCACGCCCAGGTTCGGTCCGCGCAGGCCGTAGCGGATCGACAGATGCCCGGCGAGCATGTTGATGATCGAGCCTGGAATATAGAACGGCGAGATGCGGCGCACACCGCCGGCCAGGTAGGCGTCGTGTTCGGATTCGATGGTGCTGAGGCCGCCGATGCCGGCCCCCATGACGACACCGCACCGGTCGCGGTCGAGTTTATCGAAGTCCAGGCCCGCGTCGGTGACCGCCTGCACGCCGGCCGCGATGCCGTAGTGCATGAACGGATCCATGCGGCGGGCTTCCTTGGGTGGCAGGTAAGTGGCCAGGTCGAAACCGCGCACCGCACCGCCGAAGCGTACCGGGAAGGCAGTGGGATCAAAGCGCGTGATCGGGCCGATGCCGCTCTCGCCGCGCAGGATCGCGGCCCAGGTGTCCGCCACGGTACTGCCCAGCGGACTGACGAGTCCGAGGCCTGTGACAACGACGCGACGTTTGCTCAACTGTGGAAACCCGAGCGGCTGGCGGTTTGCTCAGGCCTTGTTGCGGCGCTCGTTGATGTAGTCGATCGCCTGCTGGACGGTGGTTATTTTTTCTGCGTCTTCGTCCGGAATCTCGATTTCGAATTCTTCTTCCAGGGCCATGACCAGCTCGACGGTGTCGAGCGAATCGGCCCCGAGGTCGTCAACGAAAGAGGCAGCGCTCGTGACCTGTTCGGCCTTGACGCCCAGCTGCTCGGCAACGATCGCCTTTACTTGTTGTTCAACGTTGCTCATCTGTGTTCTCACCCTCTGTTCGATTGACGGCGGCGTATTGTAGGGGAACACCCTGCTAACCGCTACCCGCCCGTTTTGCGAGTACTTGATTTTTCTGGTGATTTGTCGTTGCGGGGAAGCACCGGGCAGCCCCGGGCTAGCCCATGTACATGCCGCCGTTGACGTGCAGGGTCTGGCCGGTCAGGTACGCCCCCTGGCTTCCGGCGAGAAAAATCACGGTGTTAGCCACGTCCTCGGCCGTGCCGAAGCGCCCCAGCGGGATCTGCGCCTGGTAGGCAGTACGCTGTTGTTCTGGCAGCGCACGGGTCATGTCGGTCTCGATAAAACCGGGCGCCACGGCGTTCACCGTCACGTTCCGTGAGCCCAGCTCCCGGGCCAGCGAGCGGGTAAGGCCGATCAGCCCGGCCTTGGCCGCCGCGTAGTTGGCCTGGCCCGGGTTGCCGATAGCGCCGATCACCGAACTGATGTTGATGATGCGCCCGTGGCGCTCCTTGAGCATGCGCTTCAGGCACAGCTTGGTGAGGCGGAAGACCGCCGAGAGATTGATATCGATGGACTGGTCCCAGTCCTCGTTCTTCATCCGCAGCATCAGCCCGTCGCGCGTAATGCCCGCATTGTTCACGAGTATGGTGGGCAGGCCTTCGTGCGCGTCGAGGTCGGCGATCAGTGTTGCGGCGCTCGCGCGATCAGCGGCATCGTACTGCGCACCGCGCCCGTTGAGCCCGCGCTCCTGGAACCAGACGGTAATCGCAGCCGCACCCTCGGCCGTGGTCGCCGTGCCGACCACAGTGGCGCCGGCACTGGCGAGCGCCGCGGCGATGGCCTGGCCGATGCCGCGCGATGCGCCGGTGACCAGCGCGACTTCGGTGTTTGTCATCATGATGCACTCCGGGTGGCAGCGAGGGCCGCGAGCAACGAAGCTTGGTCTTCGATCGCCAGGCAGCTGATTTCAGGGCGTCGCTCGATGCGGCGATTCAGCGCAGTGAGCACCTTGCCGGGCCCGCATTCCACCAGCAGGTTCGCGCCGCGCGCGCTCAGGGCGAGCACCGTCGTGCTCCAGCGGACCGCGCTCGCCAGTTGCCGCACGAGCAGCGCGCGAATTTCCCCGGGCTCGTGATGCGCAACGGCATCGACCGCGCTGAGGTATTCGATGCGGGGCACCGCGATCGCGACGCCCGCGAGCCGCTCCCGCAATTGCGCCGCAGCGCCCTGCATGAGCGAGGAATGCGCCGGCACACTCACCGGCAGCAGCACCGCGCGCTTGGCGCCGCGGGCCTTCGCCGCGGCCATTGCGCGCTCCACGGCGGACGCCTGGCCGGCGATGACAATCTGCCCCGGCGCGTTGTAGTTCACGGCTTCCACGACTTGGCCCTGCGCCGCTTCGGCACAGGCCGCTTCGGCCGCGGCATCGTCGAGGCCCAAAATTGCCGCCATTGCTCCACCGCCCGGGGGCACTGCGGATTGCATGTAACGGCCACGGTCGCGCACCAGCGTCACGGTGGCGGCGAAATCCAGCGCGCCCGCGCAGACCAGGGCCGTGAATTCCCCGAGGCTGTGCCCCGCGACTACGGCCGGCGTGGCGCCGCCCTGCCCGCCCCACAACCTCCAGGTGGCGACGCCGGCCGCGAGCATCGCCGGCTGCGTGCACTCAGTCCGGTTCAGCTGCTCGGCAGGTCCGGCCGACACCAGCTGCCACAGGTCGTACCCCAGCGCAGCCGAGGCCTCCGCATACGTGCTCTGCACGATCGGATGATGTGCCGCCAGGTCGCCCTGCATGCCAACCGACTGCGAACCCTGACCCGGAAACACGCACGCGAGCGACATGTGGAAAACCCTTTTCAGCGTACCGTCAAAGGACAAAAGCGCCGCGAATTATAGCGGCTTGCGCGTCAGCGCCAATGCCGCCACGGCGAGCAGCCCGCCGGCGACACCGTAAAGGTGCGCAACAGTGACCACCGGATACCCGGCGACGAACAGGCTCGCGCCGGCGCGCTGCTCGAGCAGCAGCTTGAGCGCGAGGATCGCCAGCATGA
>JAYUZI010000192.1:0-3637 GCA_043751915.1 Gammaproteobacteria bacterium
GCGCGGCTCGACCGTGATTACTTCATATCCGGTGATGTAGCCGGCCTTCTTGGCCGCTTCCTCTTCCTGTTTCCAGGTGGTGTCGAGCCACTTCATGTAGTCGTCGAACTTTCCGTCGACTGTTCTGATTCTGGACACGTTGACGACGCCGCCTTCAGAGTAGGCGTGATCGTCGGCGAAAGCGGCAACGCTCGCACAAGCAAGACCGGCAAATGCCGCAGTGGCGGCCAATCGTAGTTTGGATGTCATGTGGATGCCCTCTTGACGTAATAGGAACCTAGTGTAGTTGCTACGTCCGCTGGCAGTCCGGCGCGACTGCGTCGCTGCCTCACGGGGGCAGCCGATGCTACTCGCATCGATGCGGTACGTCACGGTACCCACCACTGACACCGACCGGGCACCCGGGCGGGCGGCGGCGGTAGCCGCCGTTCCTTTAGCCGGTGGGCTTGATCAGCGCCTGCAGGTCCGCGAGCAACTGTTTCGAGTGCGCCTTCGGGTCGACGTCTGCATAGTGCTTCGCAATGCGGCCCTGCGGGTCGATCACGAAGGTTTCGCGGTGCGCGTAGCCCAGGATGCTCAGCACTCCGTAGGCTTTCGCGGCGGCCTTGCTGGAGTCGGCGAGCACCGAGAAGGGCAGGCTGTGCTTCGCCGCAAACTCCTTCTTCGAGGCGACGTCCTGGACGCTGATGCCCAGCACGTTCACGCCGAGCCTGCGGAAGGCGAAGATGTTGTCGCGGAATTCGCAGGCCTCGGTGGTGCAGCCGGGGGTCTCGTCCATGGGGTAGAAATAGACCACGAGCCACTTGCCCTTCTGGTCGGCGAGGCTCACCCAGGCGTCATGCTGGTCCTGCAGCCTGAAACCGGGGGCCATGGAGCCGGCGGCGGGCTCGGCCGAGGCCAGCAAAGGCAGCAGCAGCGCGAATATCAGCGCCCCGAGACGGGAAACGAGACTTGCATTCATGACGGTCCTCCACTATTTGCGCGTATCTTATGCCGGTGGGTGCGCAACCGTCACTGGGTTCGAGGCTGGGTGTCGGCAACACCGTCGGCCTGGTGCTGCCGGGAGGCGGCGCGCGCGCCGCGTACCAGGTCGGCGTGCTGCGGGCCATCGCCGACATGTTGCCCGGCGCGCCCAACCCGTTCCCCATCATCGTCGGCACCTCGGCCGGCGCGGTCGCGGCGACGGTGCTGGCCACCGAGGCCTGTCATTGGCACCGGGCGGTCGACTCGCTCGAGCGCGTGTGGAAGCATTTCCATGTGCACCAGGTGCTCAATGCCGACGCGCTCAGCATGCTGCGCTCGGGGCTCCACTGGGGCACGTCGCTGATTTCGGGCGGGTTGCTGCTGCCACCGCCGCCGGCGATCTTCGACAACTCGCCGCTGCGCGCGCTGCTGGCGCACAACATCCGCTGGGAGCACTTGCGCACCAGCGTGCGGCGGGGTGCGCTCAAGGCGCTGGCGCTGTGCGCCACCAGCTACAGTACCGCGACGTCGGTGGCTTTCTTCGATGGCGCCCCGGGCCTAGCGGACTGGGAGCGACACCAGCGTATCGGCCGGCGCGAGACGCTGACGCTCGACCACCTGATGGCCAGCATGGCCGTGCCGTTCCTGTTTCCGCCAGTCAGGCTCGATGAGGAGTTCTACGGCGACGGCGCGCAGCGGCAGCTGTGGCCGCTGAGTCCGGCCATACACCTCGGCGCCGACCGCCTGCTGATCATCGGCGTACGTTCCGAGCAGGGGGCCGGCGTTAACGCGCGGGGACGCGGCGCGGCCGAGTCGCCGACCATGGGCCAGCTGTTTGGCTACATGCTCGACACGCTGTTCATGGACCAGATCTACGCCAATGTGGAACACGTGGCGCGCCTGAATCAGGTGGCCGAAATCGCGCCAGCCGCCGTGCCGGGCGTGCACAAGGTGGCGACGCTGATGATCGCGCCGAGCGAGGACCTGCGCCTCATCGCCACCCGCCACATCAAGAGCCTGCCACGGAGCTTGCGGGCGCTGCTGCGGGTGATGGGCGCGCGCGGCGCCGGCGGCGCCCAACTGGCCAGCTACCTGATGTTCGAGTCCTCGTTTACCCAGGAGCTGATCGCGCTCGGAGTCCGGGACGCGCGGGCCCAGCACGATGAACTTGTGGAATTTCTCGGCGGCGGCCAGTTGTCGCGTACCATCAAGCTGCCGGCGTTGACGTTCGGCAACTGAGCCGCAGGGACTGTGAGATCTGGGAGGGGAGCCCGGTGGAAGAAGAGCTGAAAAAGGCGGCGCTGGATTATCACCGGCTGCCCACGCCCGGCAAGATTGCGCTCACGCCGACCAAGGCGCTCGCCAACCAGCGCGACCTCTCGCTGGCCTATTCGCCGGGCGTCGCCTACGCCAGCCTCCTGATCAAGGATGATCCGCTCGAGGCCGCAAACATGACCGCGCGCGCCAACCTGGTCGCGGTGGTCACCAATGGCACGGCGGTGCTTGGGCTCGGCAACATCGGACCGCTGGCCGCGAAGCCGGTGATGGAAGGCAAGGGGTGCCTGTTCAAGAAATTCGCCGGTATCGATGTGTTCGACATCGAGATTGCGGAGTCCGATCCAGACCGGCTGGTCGATATCGTCGCCGCCCTTGAGCCCACCTTCGGCGGTATCAACCTCGAGGACATCAAGGCGCCGGAGTGCTTCTACATCGAACGGCAGCTGCGCGAGCGCATGAAGATCCCGGTGTTCCACGACGACCAGCACGGCACGGCGATCATCGTCACCGCCGCGGTGCTCAACGGGCTGAAGGTGGTCGGCAAGAATATCGGCGACGTCAAGGTCGCCGGGTCGGGCGCCGGCGCTGCGGCGCTGGCCTGCCTCGACCTGCTGGTCGCGGTGGGCCTGAAGAAGGAGAACGTCGCCATCGCCGACAGTAACGGCGTTGTCTATGAGGGCAGGCCGAAAACCGGCGCCGACAAGCTGCGTTACGCGCGCGCCACCAAGGCGCGCACGCTGGCTGAAATTGTCATCGACGCGGACATTTTCCTCGGCCTGTCGGGACCGGGCGTGCTCAAACCTGAAATGGTGGTGCGCATGGCGCCGCGTCCGCTGATCCTGGCGCTGGCCAACCCGGAGCCGGAGATCCGGCCGGAGCTGGCGCAGGGCGTGCGGCCCGATTGCATCGTCTGCACCGGCCGCTCCGATTACCCGAACCAGGTCAACAACTCGCTGTGTTTCCCGTTCATCTTCCGCGGCGCGCTCGATGTCGGCGCCACGGTGATCAACGAGGCGATGAAGCTGGCGACCGTGCACGCACTGGCGGAACTGGCGCAGGCCGAGCAGTCGGACGTCGCCACCGCGGCCTATGGCGAGAGCGGGGCCAGTTTCGGCCCGCAGTTCCTAATACCGCGCGCCTTCGATCCGCGGCTGATCACGACCATCGCGCCGGCGGTGGCCAAGGCGGCCATGGACAGCGGCGTGGCGACCCGGCCGATCGCCGATCTGGCCGCCTATCGCGCGGCACTGACCCAATTCGTCTACCAGTCCGCCTCGGCCATGCGGGCGGTGTTCGCGACCGCCCAGCGTCGTCCGCAACGCGTGATCTACGCCGAAGGCGAAGACCCGCGGGTGTTGCAGGCCGTGCAGGTGGTGGTCGATGAGGGCCTGGCCAG
>JAYUZI010000193.1:0-6368 GCA_043751915.1 Gammaproteobacteria bacterium
CGCCGCGGTGTGCTCGGAGATCTGGCGCCAGAGGATGTTGCCCGGTTGCGCGCGCAACTGGCGAGCAGACTGAAAGACTAGGCGACTGCTCAGCCCGACTGCGTATTTTGCGGCGGCGCGAGGTTGCGGATCGATTCGTCGGCGAAGAAGCGTCGCATCAGCATCGCCTGCTGCAGGCGGCCCTTGCGCACGTACACCTGGTAGAGCAGATCCTTGGTGACTTCGACCAGCACGCCCGCCAGCTGGTCATCGAGCGTCGGCAGGCTCGGATACGGATCGTTGTCGCTGCCGAAGATCACCCGCTTGATGTCGATGAAGGTCGGGCTGTCGAGATCGGCCATTGCGCGCACGTCGTTGAGCTGGTCGAAAACCCGGAGCTTGCCGGCTTCGCCGAGGTCGGCGAAGGCAGCCTGCATGGCGCGGCGGCACATGCTCGCGAAGGCGTTGTAGCTGGCGTTCGAGTAGCAGGACAGCGCCTCGCGGAACAGCACCTCGACCTCTTCGGGCAGGTAGGTGAAGCTGAACTTTTCGCGCGGCCGTTCGACCTCGCTGAACTGCGCGCCGAGTTCGACGCGGTTGTTGCCGAACATCTTCACCGGGAAGCGCAGAAAAATAGGCGCGTTGCACGAATCGCACCGGTAGATCACGCCGACGTGCTTGGGCCGGTGCGTGACCAGTTCGTCGAAGCCTGGAACGGCGATCGGCGTGATATGCGAGAGCACCTGGCAATGCGGACAGGTCAGGGCGAGATTCGCTTCCTGATCATGATGCAGCCGGCCACCGGCATCGACATGCGTGGACATATGCGCCTTCTTATATACCCCGCGCGGTCTGAAAAATCCCCTGGGCAGCCGCTGCGGTGGCCATCAGTGTAGCCCAATGGCGGCAGGGCGCCATTGGGTATTTCCCTGCAGGGGCAGGCAGTTACATAATCTCGTTCAGGTCGAATCTGCAGCGCCCGGGCGGCCCTAACCCGTCAGACGTTTGTATTTCACCCGGTGCGGCTGGTTGGCGTCATCGCCGCGGCGCCGGCGCAGGTCCGCGGTGTAGTCCTGGTAGTTGCCCTCGAACCAGATCACCTCGGAATTGCCCTCGAAGGCCAGGATGTGAGTGGCAATGCGGTCGAGGAACCAGCGATCGTGTGAGATGACGACGGCGCATCCCGGGAAATTCACCAGCGCCTCTTCCAGCGCACGCAGCGTCTCGACGTCCAGATCGTTGGTCGGCTCGTCGAGCAGCAGCACGTTGCCGCCGCTCTTGAGCACCTTGGCCAGGTGCACCCGGTTGCGCTCACCCCCGGAGAGTTCGCCGATGAGCTGTTGCTGCTGCGCGCCCTTGAAGTTGAAGCGACCCACATAGGCGCGCGAGGGCGTCTCGTAGTTGTCGACCTTGATGATGTCCTGGCCGCCGGAAATTTCCGCCCACACGGATTTCTTGTCATCGAGCGTCTGGCGTGACTGATCGACATAGGCGAGTTTCACGGTGGCCCCGAGGCGGATCTCGCCGCTGTCGGGCTTCTCGACGCCCGTGAGCATACGGAACAGCGTGGTCTTGCCGGCGCCGTTCGGGCCGATGATGCCGACGATGCCGCCCGGCGGCAAACTAAAGGAGAGCTTGTCGATCAGCAGCTTGTCGCCGAAACCCTTGCTCAGGTTCTTGACCTCGATCACCACGTCGCCGAGGCGCGGACCGGGCGGTATGTAGATCTCGTTAGTCTCGTTGCGTTCCTGGAATTCCTTTGAGGCCAGCTCTTCGTAGCGGGCCAGGCGCGCCTTGCTCTTGGCCTGGCGGGCCTTGGGATTGGTGCGCACCCATTCGAGCTCACGCGCCAGCGTCTTGCGCAGCGCATCCTGCTCGCGCTCTTCGAGTGCCAGGCGTTTCTCCTTCTGCTCGAGCCACGAGGAGTAATTGCCTTCGTAAGGAATGCCGTGGCCGCGGTCGAGTTCGAGGATCCACTGCGCGACGTTGTCGAGGAAGTAGCGATCGTGCGTGACCGCGATCACCGTACTCGGATATTCCTCCAGGTAGCGCTCGAGCCAGGCCACCGATTCGGCGTCGAGGTGGTTGGTCGGCTCATCGAGCAGCAGCATGTCGGGCTGCGACAGCAGCAGGCGGCACAGCGCGACGCGGCGCTTTTCGCCGCCCGAGAGCTGGTCGATCTTCGCGTCCCACGGCGGGAGCCGCAGCGCGTCGGCGGCGATCTCGAGTTTGCGCTCGAGTTCCCAGCCGCCGGCGGCGTCAATCGCGTCCTGGAGCTTGGCTTGCTCCGCGAGCAGCTTGTTCATCTGCTCGTCGTCCATCGGCTCGGCGAAAGCGTCGCTGATGGCGTTGAAGCGCTGCAGCAGCCTGAAGGTTTCGCCCACGCCTTCCATGACATTGCCGCGCACGTCCTTGCTGGCGTCGAGCCCCGGCTCCTGCGTGAGAAAGCCGATGCGGATGCCCGACTGCGCACGCGCCTCGCCGTCGATGTTGGTGTCGATGCCGGCCATGATTCGCAGCAGCGTGGATTTGCCCGAACCGTTGAGACCGAGCACGCCGATCTTGGCGCCAGGGAAGAAGGAGAGGCTGATATCCCGGAGGATCGTCCGCTTCGGCGGCACGATCTTGGAGACCCGGTTCATCGTGTAAATGTATTGCGCCATGGCTGTCTAGCAATCGCCCGGTCGGTGGCAAGGGCGCGCATTATCGTTGAGCCCTGCGACCGATGCCACGGGGGCGCGACGGTCGGTCTGGCACGGGCTTATGGTAGGCTGCGCCGCAGGTATACCGGGTGACCTATTGATTATGCAGGAATCGCAAACGGCCGTTGCCATGGGCGAGCGGCAGGCGCGCTACGGGTTTCCCGGCGGCCATCCCTTCGGTCCCGACCGGCACGGCGCCTTCCTCCGGGAGTTTGACCAGCGCAAGCTCGGCTCGCGGGTCACGCTCCTCGAGCCGGGTCAGGCCAGCCTCGATGACCTGCTCCTGTTCCATACGCGCGAATACGTGGAGTTTGTGCGGCAGAGTTCGGAGCAGGGCGGCGGCTACCTCGACGCGGGTGATACGCCGAGTTTTCGCGGTGTCTACGAGGCTGCAGCCTGTGTGGTCGGCGGGAGCCTCGAGGCGGCCGAATGGATCATGGCGGGCAAGCGCCGCCGGGCCTTTGCGCCGATCGCTGGGCTCCATCACGCCGCGCGCGATCGCGCGGCAGGGTTCTGCGTATTCAACGACTGCGGCGTGGTCATCGAGGCGCTGCGCCTCCGCCACGGCCTCAAGTGCATCGCCTATGTCGACATCGACGCGCACCACGGCGATGGCGTGTTCTATGCCTTTGAGGCTGACCCGGGAGTCATCTTTGCCGATATCCACGAGAGCGGTGACACGCTGTACCCGGGTACCGGCACGGAAGCCGAGAGCGGCAGTGGCGCGGCCATCGGCACCAAGCTCAATATGCCCTTGCCCGCCGGCTCGGGGGACGCGCAATTCCAGCAGGTCTGGCCGCTGGTGATCGAGCATGTTGAGCGCTTCAAGCCCGAGTTCCTGGTTCTGCAGTGCGGCGCCGACAGCGTCGCGGGAGACCCGCTGACCAACCTGCGTTTCACGCCCGCCACCCACGCCCGCGCCGCCCGGGACCTATGCCAGCTCGCCGACCGCCTCGGCCACGGACGCGTCCTGGCGCTCGGCGGCGGCGGCTACGATCGGGGCAACCTGGCCCAGGCGTGGACGGCTGTGTTGGAGGCGCTCCTGGAACAGTGAGCGCACCGGCTTCGGTTACAATTCCGCTCCTTTTCCTACCCTGCAAGGCTACCCGCGCATGTACTCCGCCAGCATGGACATCGCCAGTTTCGACCCCAAGCTTCACGCTGCCATCGAGGGCGAGCGCCGCCGGCAGGAGGAGCACATCGAGCTCATTGCCTCCGAGAATTACACCAGTCCGCGGGTGCTCGCGGCCCAGGGCTCGGTGCTGACCAACAAGTACGCCGAAGGGTATCCGGGCAAGCGCTATTACGGCGGTTGCGAATACGTCGATATCGCCGAGCAACTGGCGATTGAGCGGGCGAAGCAGTTGTTCGGCGCCGACTACGCCAACGTGCAGCCGCACTCGGGCTCGCAGGCCAACGCCGCGGTGTATTTCGCGCTGCTCGCCGCAGGCGACACTATCCTCGGCATGAGCCTCGATCACGGCGGCCACCTTACGCACGGCGCCAAGGTGAATTTTTCCGGGAAGTTCTTCAACGCCGTGCAATACGGGGTCGAGGCGCACACCGGCCTCGTCGACTATGCGCAGGTCGAGCGCCTGGCGCACCTGCACCGGCCGAAGATGCTGGTCGCCGGCTTCTCGGCCTATTCGCGGGTCCTCGATTTTGCGCGCCTCCGCGCGATTGCCGATGCCGTCGGCGCGCTGTTCTTTGTTGACATGGCGCATGTCGCCGGCCTGGTCGCCACGGGGCAATACCCGAACCCGGTGCCGATCGCGGATGTCGTCACCAGTACCACGCACAAGACGCTGCGCGGTCCGCGCGGCGGGCTGATCCTGGCGCGCGCCAACGAGGTAATCACCAAGAAACTCAACTCGATGGTGTTTCCGGGCACGCAGGGTGGGCCGCTCATGCACGTGATCGCAGCGAAGGCCGTGGCGTTCCTCGAGGCCCTGCAGCCGGAATTCCGCGTCTATCAGCAACAGGTGGTCGCCAACGCGCGCGCCATGAGTGCGGCGCTGATCGCGCGCGGCCTGAACATCGTCTCCGGTGGCACCGACAATCATCTTTTCCTGGTTGATCTTGGGCCACGCAATTTCACCGGCAAGGATGCCGACGCGGCGCTCGGGCGCGCCAACATCACCGTCAACAAGAACGCGGTGCCCAACGACCCGCGTCCGCCCTCGATCGCAAGCGGCCTGCGCATCGGTACGGCGGCTTCCACGACCCGCGGCTTCCGCGAGGCCGAGATGCGGCGCATCGCCGACTGGATCGTCGATGTGGTCGAGGCCGAAGGTGCCGAGGTCGTCGTGCAGCGGGTGCGCGGCGAGGTGCTCGAGTTGTGCGGGCGGTTCCCGGTCTACCGCGCGTGAGCAGCGCGGCGATTCCCTAGGCGCCGGCGGTTCCTGCGCATGCATTGCCCGTTCTGCAGTCACGCCGACACCCGGGTGACGGATTCACGCCTGGCCGGTGACGGCCGGCAGATCCGGCGGCGGCGCGAGTGCCTCGATTGCGGGGAGCGCTTCACGACCTTCGAGGCCGCCGAGCTGCTGTTGCCGCGGGTGATCAAGAGCGACGGCAGCCGCGAGCCTTTCGACGAGGCCAAGCTGACGGCTGGCATGGTCAAGGCGCTGGAGAAGCGCCCGGTCGGGGGCGAGGCAATCGCGGACGCGGTGGCCCGCATCTGTCACAAGCTGCGCGTGCTCGGTGAGCGCGAGGTGCCCTCGCGCCAGGTGGGCGAGCTGGTGATGGAAGAGCTGCGGCATCTCGATGAGGTTGCCTACGTGCGTTATGCCTCGGTCTATCGGAGCTTCCAGGACGTCGAGGCGTTTCGCGAGACGATTGACGGCCTGCGCAAGCAACGCCGCCGCGCGCCCAAGCGCACCGAAGAGCGTGTGCAACTGCCGCTCCTGCCCGACGAACCGGCCAAGGGGAAGTAATGGACGAGTGGACCCGCACCGATGAACAGCACATGCGCCACGCGCTGGGGCTGGCGGCGCTTGGCCTGCACACCACGCAGCCGAACCCGCGCGTCGGCTGCGTGCTGGTGCGCGCCGGCAGCGTGGTCGGCGAGGGCTGGCACCAGCGTAGCGGCGGTCCGCATGCCGAAGTACGGGCGCTGCAGTCCGCCGGCGAGGC
The DNA here is from genome assembly GCA_043751915.1 of Gammaproteobacteria bacterium. Taxonomy (GTDB): domain Bacteria; phylum Pseudomonadota; class Gammaproteobacteria; order Steroidobacterales; family Steroidobacteraceae; genus FEN-1191. The sequence continues at coordinate 5,817 of JAYUZI010000193.1, forward strand.
GGCGCGCGGCTCGACGGCTTACGTTTCGCTCGAGCCTTGTTCGGCCCAGGGGCTCACGCCGCCCTGTACCGCGGCGCTGATCGCCGCCGGCATCGCGCGCGTCGTCTACGCCGCGGAAGATCCGAACCCGAAGATGCGCGCCGGCGCCGCGCAGTTGCGCGCCGCGGGGCTGCAGGTGGCCGGTGGCCTGCTGGCAGAGGAGTCGCGTGCGCTCAACGTCGGATTTTTCAGCCGTCACGAGCGCGGCCGGCCTTGGGTGCGGGTCAAGCTGGGCGCGAGCCTCGACGGTCGCACGGCCCTGGCCGGCGGTGAGAGCCGCTGGATCACGGGCGCCGAGGCCCGCGCCGACGCGCAGCTGTACCGGGTGCGCAGTTCGGTGATCCTCACGGGCTCGGGCACCGTGCTCGCAGATGATTCCTCTCTCAACGTACGCATCGACGGCGCCAGCCGGCAACCGCTCCGTGTCGTGCTCGACAGCCAACTGCGGGTGCCACCGACGGCCCGCATGTTTAACGTTGAGGGCGCGGCGGCGGTGTTCACCACCTCCGGCGA
>JAYUZI010000194.1:0-11256 GCA_043751915.1 Gammaproteobacteria bacterium
TCAACGGGGATGAACTGGCCGCCCGCGTTCTTTTCCCATTTGATGTTGACCGTCACGAGCGAGGCCAGCGCGCCATCCGCGCCGGCGATGAATTTCTTCACGGTGGTTGAATAGCTGCGCGGGTCGCCGCCGAATCGAGCGGCGGCCTCTTCCTGGCCATAGTCGAGTTTGTAGACCTTCGGCCATTCGGGCCAGGGGTTGTCAGCCGCGCGCTCATCGGGCGGCCGGGGCAGGATCTCGAGTTGCACGAGGCTCCGGCATCCCTGGCGCATCGCCGTAGCGACGCAATCCGTGCCGGTGTCGCCGCCGCCAATGACGACGACGTCCTTGCCGCGCGCGTGAATTGCTGCGTGATCGGCGCCGCCGTTGAGCAGGGCCTGCGTACTGGCCGTGAGGTAATCCATCGCCGGATGCACGCCGGGGGAATCGCGGCCCGGCACCTGCAGATCGCGCGCCTGGGTGGCGCCGATGCAGAGCACGACCGCGTCGAAATCGCGCAACAGCAAGGGTCCCTCGACGTTCTCGCCAACGTTGGCGTTGCACAGGAACTTGACGCCCTCGCGCTCGAGCAGCTCGATGCGCCGGAGCACGACCTCGCGCTTGTCGAGTTTCATGTTCGGGATGCCATACATCAAGAGGCCCCCGGGCCGGTCAGCGCGCTCGAGCACGGTGACCAGGTGGCCAGCGCGGTTCAGCTGCGCGGCGGCGGCCAGGCCCGCGGGGCCGGAGCCTACTACGGCAACCTTTCTGCCACTGCGTACGTGTGGCACGTGCGGAACCACCCAGCCGGACTCGAAACCCTTGTCGATGATCGCGTTCTCGAGCGTCTTGATCGCCACCGGCGCTGCGTTCATGCCCAGCACGCAGGAGCCCTCGCACGGCGCCGGACATACGCGACCGGTGAACTCCGGGAAATTGTTGGTCAGGTGCAAGCGATCGAGCGCCTCGTGCCATAGCCCGCGGTAGACCAGGTCATTCCACTCCGGGATCAGGTTGTTGACCGGACACCCGGAGGCCATGCCGCTGATGAGTTTGCCGGTCTGGCAGAAAGGCACGCCGCAATCCATGCAACGCGCGCCCTGCTGGCGCAGGCGCCGCTCTTCCATGTGGTGGTGGAATTCGTTCCAGTCGCGCACGCGCATCCCAGGCGTGCGATCGACCGGCAGCTCGCGCAGGTAATCGATGAATCCTGTAGGTTTACCCATCTGCTCTTTGCCGTTGGTTGCGCGCCCAGCTGCCCGACTAGTTGCCGCCAATGCGCGCGAGATCGCGGGCGTTTTCCTCGAAGGCGGCCATGACCGCCTCGTCGCCCGAGAGTCCCTGGTCATGGGCGCGGCGCATGCAGGCAAGCACGCGCTGGTAGTCCCTGGGCATCATCTTGACGAAGCGCGGCACCATCTGGTTCCAGTGCGCGAGCAGCGCGGCGGCCCGCTTGCTGCCCGTGTGCGACTGGTGCTGCTGCACCAGCGCCCGCACCGCGGCAATTTCCTCCGGGTCTTCCAGCCGCTCGACTTCGACCATCTGTGTGTTCACGCGCCGCGGAAAGTCGCCCTGCTCGTCGAGTACGTAGGCGACGCCGCCCGACATGCCGGCGCCGAAATTGCGCCCAGCCCGGCCCAGCACGACAACGCGTCCGCCGGTCATGTACTCGCAGCCGTGATCACCCACCGCTTCCACCACGGCATCGACGCCGCTGTTGCGCACCGCGAAGCGCTCGCCGGCCATGCCGCAGATAAAGGCCTGACCGCTGGTTGCACCGTAGAGCGCGACGTTGCCGATGATGATGTTGTCGGCCGCGACGAAACCTGAGCCTTTTGGCGGGTGAATGATGAGCTTGCCGCCCGACAGCCCCTTGCCGACGAAGTCGTTGGCGTCGCCCTCGAGATGCAGCGTCATGCCCGGCGGCAGGAAGGCGCCGAAGCTCTGGCCCGCGGAACCGTTGAACTTGAGGCGGATGGTATCGGCGGGGAGCCCCTGGGCACCGTACCGGCGTGTCACTTCGCTCCCGGTAATGGTGCCGACCACGCGATTCACGTTGCGGATCGGAAGCGTAGCCCTCACCTGCTCGCCGCGCTCGATGGCAGGCTTGCATAAATCGAGGAGCGTGCCCATGTCAAGCGACTGCTCCAGGCCATGATCCTGGGCCACCTGGTGGTAGCGGCCGACTTCGTCGCCGACATCCGGTTGATAAAGGATATTGCTGAAGTCGAACCCGCGTGCCTTCCAGTGATCGATCGCCTTGCGCGGCTCAAGCCGGTCGACGCGCCCGACCATTTCTTCGAGCTTGCGAAACCCGAGCTGCGCCATCAGTTCGCGCGTGTCCTGGGCGATGAAGCGCATGAAGTTGACCACGTGCTCAGGCTTGCCCGCGAAATGCTCGCGCAGGCGCGGGTCCTGCGTCGCCACGCCGACCGGACACGTATTGAGGTGGCAGACGCGCATCAGGATACAGCCAAGCGAGACCAGCGGCGCGGTCGCGAAGCCAAATTCCTCGGCGCCCAGAAGCGCCGCAACCACCACATCGCGCCCGGTCTTGAGCTGCCCGTCGGTCTCGACCACGATGCGGCTGCGCAGGTTATTCAGCACCAGCGTCTGGTGCGCCTCGGCGAGCCCCAGCTCCCACGGCAGCCCGGCGTGTGCGATGGAGGTCTGCGGCGCGGCGCCCGTGCCGCCGTCGCAGCCGCTGATCAACACCACATCCGCGTGCGCCTTGGAGACACCCGCCGCCACCGTGCCCACGCCGACCTCGGCCACCAGCTTGACGCTGATGCGCGCATCACGGTTGGCGTTCTTGAGATCGTGAATGAGCTGCGCCAGGTCCTCGATGGAATAGATGTCGTGGTGCGGGGGCGGCGAGATGAGGCCGACGCCGGCGGTGGTGTGCCGCGTCTTGGCAATCCAGGGGTAGACCTTGCTGCCCGGGAGTTGGCCGCCCTCACCGGGCTTCGCGCCCTGCGCCATCTTGATCTGCAGCTCGCGCGCACTCATCAGGTATTCGCTGGTGACGCCAAAGCGCCCCGAGGCCACCTGCTTGATGGCCGAGTTTTTCGAATCGCCGTTCGGCAGCGGGAGGCGGCGCTGCGGATCCTCACCGCCCTCGCCGGTGTTGCTCTTGCCGCCGATCCGGTTCATGGCGATCGCCAGTGTCTCGTGCGCTTCCTGGCTGATCGAACCGTAGGACATCGCGCCGGTCTTGAAGCGCTTCATCAGGCTCTCGACCGATTCGACCTCGTCGAGCGGCACGGCATCGCCCTGCTTCAGATCGAGGAGCCCGCGCAGCGTACACAACTGCTGCGACTGGTCGTTGATCAACGCGGCATAGGACTTGTAGGTGGCGTAGCTGCCGGTGCGCACCGACTTCTGCAGGCGATGGATCGACTCGGGGTTGAACAGGTGGTATTCGCCGCCCGCGCGCCACTGGTACTGGCCGCCGGCGCCGAGCGGCTCGCCGTCGGCGCCGCGCTCGACGAAGGCCGCTCGATGACGCATCAGCACTTCCTTGGCGACCACGTCCATGCCGATGCCGCCGACCCGCGAAGCCGTGCCGGTAAAGTAGTCGTCGATCACGTCCTGGCGGAGCCCCACGGCCTCGAACACCTGCGCGCCGTGGTAGCTCTGGATGGCGGAGATGCCCATCTTGGAGGCCACCTTGACGATGCCCTTGGTGGCCGCCTTGACGAAATTCTTACAGGCCAGCTTGTGATCGACGTTGGTCAGCAGGCCATCGCCGATCATGCCGTCCATGGTTTCGAAGGCCAGGTAGGGATTGATCGCGCTGCAGCCGTAGCCGACCAGCAGCGCAAAGTGATGCACTTCGCGCGCTTCGCCGGTTTCGAGCACCAGGCTCACGCGCGTGCGCAGCTGTTCGCGGATCAGGTAGTGATGGAGCCCCGCCACCGCCAGCAGCGCCGGCACCGCGGCAAACTCGCGATTGATGCCCCGATCGGTGAGGATCAGCACGCTGACATCCTCCTCCTCGATCATGCGTCGCGCCATGATGCGCAGTTCTTCCATCGACTTGACCAGCCCCACCTCGCCGCGCGTGACGCGGAACAGGATCGGCAGCACGCCCACCTTGAGGCCCGGCAGGTCCATGCGCCGCAGCCGTGCGAAATCCTCGTTGGTCAGCACCGGGCCGGCGAGCTCCAGCTGGCGGCAGTCCGAGGGGCGCGGCTGCAGGAGATTCCCTTCGGCACCGATCAGCATCTCACTCGAGGTGATCAATTCTTCGCGGATGCTGTCTATCGGCGGGTTGGTGACCTGTGCGAACAGCTGCTTGAAATAGTCGTACAGCAAGCGCGGACGCGAGGACAGCGCTGCCAGCGGCGTGTCATTGCCCATGGAGCCGATCGCCTCGACACCATTGCGTCCCATCGGCTCGATGAGCAGGCGCTGGTCTTCGAAGGTGTAACCGAAGGCGACCTGCCGCTGCAGGAGCGTGTCGTGATCGACCTGCGGAAGCGCGCCCGCCGGCGGCAAGGTATCGAGCGTCACCAGGTGCTCGTCGAGCCACTGCCGGTACGGCCGCTCGGCGGCGACGGTACGCTTGATCTCTTCGTCCTCGATGATGCGGCCCTGCACGGTGTCGACCAGGAACATGCGGCCGGGCTGCAGCCGCCCCTTGCGGACAATGTCCTGCGGCGGGATATCCAGCACGCCGACTTCGGAGGCCATGATCACCAGGTCGTCGCGGGTGACGTAATAGCGCGAGGGCCGCAGGCCGTTGCGATCGAGCATGGCGCCGATCTGCCGGCCGTCGGTGAAGGTAATCGCCGCCGGGCCGTCCCAGGGCTCCATCAGGCAGGAGTGATACTGGTAGAAGGCGCGCAACGCGTCGTCCATGGTCTCGTGCGCAGACCACGGCTCGGGAATCATCATCATCATCGCGTGCGGGAGCGAACGGCCCGCGAGCACCAGCAGCTCGAGCGTGTTGTCGAACATCGCCGAGTCACTGCCGTTGGGATTGATCACCGGCAGCAGCTCGCGCATGTGTACGCCGAACAGCTCCGATTCGAACAGCGACTCACGCGCCTTGATCCAGTTGATGTTGCCACGCACGGTGTTGATCTCGCCGTTGTGCGCAACGTAGCGATAGGGATGGGCGCGGTCCCAGCTCGGGAATGTATTGGTGCTGAAGCGCGAATGGACCAGGGCCAGCGCCGATTCCATCAACGGGCTCTGCAGGTCGGGGAAATATTGGGCCAGCTGCTCGGTCATGAGCATGCCCTTGTAGACCAGTGTCTTGAAGGACAGGCTGGCGACGTACCAGTACTCCGCCCCATCGATGGTCGAGGTGCGGATCTCGCTGTAGGCGCGCTTGCGCGCCACGTACAGCAGCCGCTCGAAGGCCATGTCGTCGGCCACCTCGGGACCGCGGCCGATGAACACCTGGCGCATGAAGGGTTCGCTGACGCGCGCGGTCTCGCCGAGCGTCGAATTGTCGGTCGGCACCGTGCGCCACCCCAGGAGCGTCAGGCCCACCGACTGCACGATGTGACCAAGCTGCTCTTCGAGCCGACGGCGCTTGGTCGGATTGCGCGGCAGGAACACCAGGCCGCAGGCGTACTGGCCCGCCTCCGGCAGCGCGATGCGCGCCTTCCTGGCTGCCTCGAGGAGGAAGCGGTGGGGCATCTGCACCAGCACGCCCGCGCCGTCGCCGGTGTTGGCTTCGCAGCCGCAGGCGCCGCGATGATCGAGGTTGCGCAGGATCTCGATCGCCTGCTCCACGATGCGATGCGACTTGCGGCCCTTGATGTCGACCACGAAACCCACGCCACAGGCATCGTGCTCGTATTTCGGGTCGTAGAGTCCCTGCTTCGGCGGCGCCGCGATTCGCGTGCTGTGCTCGGCCATGAACTCCCTCTCCCGCACGGCTAACCCGTCCTGGCGGCGCCTGGACTGGAACATTAAATTAATAATTTCAGAGACTTGCGGAGGGTAAACTTGGGCCATCGGCCCGCAACCAGGCGAGGATCGCCGGCCGAACGGCCCGCACACCTGACACCCTTAGCACCCATCAACCTATGTGAGCGAATATTACTGACGATGCATTGACGGTCAATGCATTCGTGGCCATAAGGTAGCGACTTGACCCGGCTATCCGAACAGCGCTCGAAACGTGCTACCGGGCGCTAAAACTGGGCGCAGCCAAGGGTATCGTCGTGACAGGGCCAAACTTCGCGGCCGCCTCACGGATGCGGGCCGCATCGCCGATCAGCACGATGTCGAGGTTGTCGGGCGACGGGAAGGCGTCATCGATGACGGCGCGAACCGCGACGGCATCGGTGGCCACCAGATCGGAGCCGAAGTGCCCGATGTAACTCTCCGGGAGACCGTACAGGTCGAGATCTCCCAGGGCCACGGCCCAGTCAAAGGGAGTCTCGAAAGCCAGGGGATACTGGCCCAGCAGGTAGTTGCGAGCCGAATCAACTGCGGCTGCGTCCAGACCGTCGTGCTTCAGTCTCGCCAGCGTCGCCAGCGCCAGGTCGAGTGCTTTGCCGGTATTGTCGGTCTGGGTGAAGGAGGTGATCGCGAAGTCGCCGGCGACCGCGCCGCGTGTAAAACGCGAATTGGCATCGTAGGTGAGGCCGGCCTTGAGGCGCAGTTCCTGGTTCAGCATCGAGCCAAAGCTGCCGCCAAAAGCCAGGTTCGCGATATTGAGCGCGGCGCGCTGCGGAAAGCGCCGCGGGACACCAACGTTCGCCAGCCAGAAATAGCTCTGGGCCGCGCCCGGCGCGTCGACCAGCAGCACCCGCCGGCCGGTCACGCGCGTGGTCGCAGCAAGCGTCGGCAGCGGATTTTGTGCGCGCTGCCAGCCGCCAAAGACTGCGGCGACGTCCCGGCGGATCCGCGCCGGGTCGAAGTCTCCGGCAATGACCAGCGTGGCGCGATCAGCGCCGGCCTGCGCGGTGTAAAAGCCCGTGACATCAGCGCGCGTGATCAGCGCAAGACTCTGCTCGCTCCCGCTGACCGGACGGCCGTAGGGGTGGGCGGCGAACAGCAGCGCGCGACCGTAGCTGCCCAGGAGTGATTGCGGCGCAGAATCCTTGGTGGCCTTGAGTTCCTCGATGCGGCGTGCCCGCAGCTTCTCGAATTCGCCGCGGTCGAAGCGCGGATGCAGCACGGCGTCGGCCAGCAGTTCGAGCATCAACCGGCTGTCGTGCGCGAGAAACTGGCCCTGCACCTGGATGAACTCGGCGCGCGCCGCGGCGTCGAGGTTGCCGCCGGAACCCTCGGCCGCGTCTGCAAACGCGTACGCGTCGCGCGCGCCCGCACCGTGCGTGAGCAGGTCGGCGGCCAGCGCCGCGGTGCCGTCGCGCCCCGGCGGGTCGAGCTGCGCGCCGCCGCGCAGCAGGAGATTGAAAGCCACCAGCGGAATGTCGTGGCGCGGCACGAGGATGAGCCGCAGCCCGTTGGGCAGCGTGACGCGCTCATGAGCCGGCACCGGAACGTTGACATGGTCCACGCGCGCGGGTGCGACCGGCCCCGCAGCTCCGGCAGCGCCTGCCGCGGCCAGGATCGTCACTGCAACCATCAGGGCGACCCTCACCTGTTAATGCCCGTCCGCCGCGCGCGGCAGCAGCACGCCGACGGTGCGATGCTCCGGCTTGAAGACATCGCGCGCCACAGCCAGCACCTCGGCGGCGCTCACGCGCTCGTAGGCGTCAGGTGCCGCGAACAGTTTCCGATAATCGCCGTGCAGCACCGCGTATTCGCCCAGCAGCCGGGCCTTGCCATCGAGCGTTGAGACGCCACGCCAGAAAGACGCCGCGACCTGATGCTTGGCGCGCGTCAGCTCCGCGGCGGTCACGCCCTGGTCCACGAGCCGCGCGATTTCGGTATTCAGTGCCTGCTCGAATTCGCTGGTGGCAGCGCCTTGCGCGAGCGTGGCGTAGACGGAATAGATGTTGGGATCGAACCCTTCCGACCAGCCGCTCCCCACCTCGACCGCGAGTTTCCGCTCTTCGACCAGCAGCCGGTGCAGACGCGCGGCGTCGCCCCCGGTGAGGATGGTCTGCAGCAGGTTCAGGGCCGGCGCGCGCGGATCATCCGCCGAGATCGCGTGCCAGGCGATTTGCACCAGCGGATTCTGGCCGCTGCGTTCGATGACCAGCCGGCGCTCGCCGGTCTGCTCGGGCTCGAGCGTACGCACCGGCTGAGTCGCCGGCCCGCGCGGAATCGGCCCGTAGTATTTCTCGGCCAGCGCGAACACCTGCTCGGGTTCAACGTCGCCCACCAGCACCAGCGTGCAGTTATTCGGCGCGTACCAGGTGTGGTAGAAATTCTGCAGGTCGCCCAACGTCCAGGCCTTGATGTCCGAGGGCCAACCGATGGTCGGAATCCGGTAAGGATGCGCTATGAAGGCCGTGGCTTGCACCTGCTCACTGAGTAGCGCGGGGTTGCTGTCTTCAACGCGCAGGCGACGTTCGGAGTAGACCACCTCGCGCTCCTTCTCGACCACCTTCGGCACGAAGGCCAGGTTCGCCAGCCGGTCGCTCTCAAGCTCAAACACCAGTTCGAGTGTCGAACGCGGAAACCAGTCCTGATAGACCGTGACATCCTGCGAGGTAAACGCATTGTTGCTGCCGCCGCTCGCTTCGAGCAGCCGGTCGAACTCGCCCTGCGCGCGGTGTGCCGTGCCGTTGAACATCATGTGTTCGAAAAAGTGAGCGAGCCCCGTGGTTCCGGACCCCTCATTGCGACTGCCGACATGCACCCAGTTGAACAGCGCGACGCTCGGAATATGGTGGTCGGGCCAGACGACCACCTGCATGCCGTTGGCGAGCGTGCGGGTCTGGATCGCGGCGCCAGTGGCGGCAAAACTCATGGGTGCCGGCGCCGATATTGCCGTGGCGGGCACGGCGAGCGGCGCGCACAGCAAGGCGACGCCCCACCATCGCGCCGCGACGCGACGTGCGGCGACCCTGAGCGCTGGTTCACTGTTCAGGCCCACGCTGGCTGCATCAGCCGATGGGCAAGCAGGCCTGCGACCGCTGCTTCAGCTGCGCACACAGCTCATGTGCCCGCTGTGAGGAAGGCAGCGAAACCTGCAGGCGCACCACCGCTTTGCCGTGCGCCTTCGCCACGGCATAGTGTGGCTGCAGCGATTTCAGCTGCGCTGGAAAACGGCCGTTAAGCTTGTGCCAGGCGGATTCGGCACCCGCCTTCGAAGCGAAGGATCCGAGCTGTACCAGGTGCTTGCCGGCCGGCTTGCTTTCCGGCTTGGCCGGCGGCTTCACAGTCACCGCCGGCGCGTGGCCGGCCTGCACCACGGGTGGCGGCGCGATCACGGCCGGCGCGCCAGGTGCGCCAGCAGCCGCGGACGGAGCCTGGCCACCGGCGGTCAGCTGGAAATTCTCGATGCGCACGCGCGCTTCCTGCGCCCACTTGCCGTCGGCATGCGTCGCGACGAACTGCTGGTAGGCATCGAGCGTGTCGGCCTTGGAAGCCAGCTGCCAATCGCGATCTTCTGCCAGCTGCTTGACGCGCTCCTGGGCGGGAACCCCAAACTCGCTGTCCGGGTGCTGGCGCAGGAAATCCTGGTAGGCCTCGGTGGTATCGGCGGCTTGCGCGGCCTTCCAGTCTTCCCCGACGCGACTGCAGCCGGCGATGACAATCGTGACCGCCAGCAGCACGGCGATCAGTCCAATATGTGACTTGCGCATTCTTTTCTCCAGAGCGAGGTCGGATATTGTACCAGCATGAGTGAATTGCCACGCCGCCGCCTGCTCGACCGCCTGGGCTCGACACCCTCGCTGATTGCCCAGCACACGCGCCTGGTGGGCGACATTGACACCGGGGGCGCGCTGCTCGTCAACGGCATGGTGCAGGGTAATGGCCGCGTCGGTGGCGAGGTCGCCATTTCGAGCGGCGCCCGTTGGGAAGGCGACGTACACGCCGAGCGCGCCGTGATTGCCGGCACCGTGATCGGCAACATCTCGGTCGCGGACAAGCTCGAGATCGGCGCCAGCGCCCGGCTGCGCGGCCGTGTTACCGCGAAGCGCATCGCGATCGCCCTGGGTGCGCAGATCGATGGCGAAGTCGCCTGCACCGGTGGCGAGCCGATCGTTGAATTCGTTGAGAAACGCGCGGCGGTGCCTGAACCCTAGATCCGTTCAGGCGCCCCGCAGCAACAGGCCACAAATGGCCGGCAGTGCCGTTCGAACCGACTTCTCACTATTCATATTGCCTGCCCCGCTATAATTTGGGGTTGGATCCGGGAACCACAATTCCACCTTGCTATCGTGGCACAGGCGGCTGGAACCCGGCAGTGGCTGCGACGTCTGCGGCCGGCGACATCAGGTGGACTGTTAACTTGAACGCAGCGCGACTCATACACCTGGTGGCGCATCGCGGCAACGCGGTCGAGTTTCCGGAAAACACCTTGCCAGCCTTTGTCTCGGCGCTGGAGCTGGGCGTGCGTTTCCTGGAGCTCGACGTGCAGCTCAGCCGCGATGGCGTGCCTGTGGTCATTCACGATCACCTGCTGGCGCGCACCACCGGGCTCCCGGGCAGCGTCTTTGATCATGACGCCAGCGAGCTGACGAGTATCGAGGCCGCGGAAACACAGCGCTTCGGTGCGCGCTTCAACGGCACGCGCCTGCCACTGCTAAGCGAGGTGCTGCAGTTGCTCACCGGGCGTCCGGAAATCACGGTATTCATCGAGATCAAGCGCGCGAGCCTCGCCCAGTTCGGGCATGACCACGTGGTGTCGCAGGTGCTTGGGGTGATCAGGCCCTGGCGCACACAATGCGTGGTGATCTCCTTCGACCTGGGGGCCATACATCGCGCGCGGCGCCTCGGCGATGCGCCCATCGGCTGGGTGCTCGAGGCCGCCGATGATCATAGCCGCCTGAAATACGAGGCCCTGCAGCCGCAGTTCCTGTTCTGCAATCACGAGAAGCTGCCGCCGGCCGGGCGCTTGTGGCAGGGCCCGTGGCGCTGGGTCATCTACGAGGTGGCGAGCCTGCCGCTGGCGCTGAATCTGGCGGAGCGGGGCGCCGACTACATCGAGACCATGGCCGTCCGGGACATGTCCGCCGCGCTGCGCGGGCTGCGCGCCCCGCCATGAGCCGCCGCTACGATGTCGTCGTGGCCGGCGGCGGCATCCACGGCGCCGGCATGGCCCAGGCCGCTGCAGCCTCTGGTCATTCCGTGCTGCTGCTCGAACAGGAGGCCATCGCGGCGGGCTCGTCGAGCCGCTCGAGCAAACTGATACACGGAGGCCTCCGTTACCTCGAGTCGGGGCAGCTGCGG
>JAYUZI010000195.1:0-7924 GCA_043751915.1 Gammaproteobacteria bacterium
ATTTTTATCCACCCGCTCATGATCTGCGCGCGCGCTCCTTGCGCCCGGCCGACAGCATCGCCCGCACCAGCTCGAGCGGTTCGAGAGCCGCCATCAACGCACTGCCAACCAGCGCGACGTCATACCCGGCGATGGCCATGCGGGCGGCATCCGCGGCGCTCATCACGCCGCTCTCGGCGACGCGCGGCACATTGTCGGGGAGCGTCCGCGCCAGCGCCTCGAGCCGGCCCGGCACCACTTCGAGCGTCACCAGGTCACGGCAATTGAGCCCAACCAGCAGTACGGCGCTGGCAGCATATTGTCTGACCAGGTTTGCGGCGCGGGTGATATCGGCCTCATCGAAAGCCTCGAGCAACACGAACAGCTTCAGGCGCGCGGCGCATTCGATCAGGGCCGTGAGCGCAGGCTCATCGAGCATACGCAGGATCACCAGCACGCCACCGGCACCGGCCAGTCGCGCCTCGTGAACCTGGTAGGGATCGACGAGAAAATCCTTGCGCATGGCGGGAATCCGTCCGCCGAGCGCGCGCACCGCGGTCGCAAGCTGCGTCATCGACCCATCGAAACGGCTGGGCTCGGTCAGCACCGACACGGCCGCGGCACCCGCCTCGGCGTAGCCGGCGACGCGGTCCATGACGCTTGCCTCGTTGCCCTCGCGCAGCTGGCCGCCGGCGGGCGAACGGAATTTCACCTCGGCGATCAGGTCAAAGCGCCGCGAGGACAGCTGCAGCCGCGGCGGCAGCGGCGAGTCGGCCGCGCGCGCGACCAGCTCCTCGTCAGGAAGCTCCGCGCGCGCCGCAAGCACGCGCTTGCGGCTGCCCGCGGCCATCGTGGCCAGGAAATCACCGGCTCTGGCGACCTCAGGCATGTGGCATCTCCCTCTGTTTCGCAGCTGAACTCAAGCGTACCAGCTGCGCGAGCAGCGCCGCGGCCGCTCCGTTATCGATGGCCTGCGCAGCGCGCGCCACGCCCAGGCGCGGCGCTGGTTCCACACCCGTCACTTCGAGCGCCAGTGCCGCGCCGAGCAGCAGTGCGTCGCGCTGCGGCCCCTGCTGGTCGCCCGCCAGGATCCGCTGCAGTGCCCGCGCATTATGCGCGGCATCGCCCCCGGCGAGATCCGCGGCGGCGCACGGCGCCAGTCCATAGTCGGCCGGGTCGCGCTGCTCGCGCCGCACTTCACCCGCGCGCACATCGAAAACCGCGAACGGCCCGATTGGCGTGGGCTCGTCCCAACCCTCCGCGCCGTGTACGACCAGCGCGCGTTCGATGCTCATGCCCGCGAGCGCCTGCGCCATCAGCTCGGCGGTCGGCAAATCGTAGGCGCCGATCACGTGAAACGGCGGCTCGGCCGGATTGATCAGCGGACCGAGAATGTTGAACACGGTGCGCACACCCAGTGCCGCGCGTACCGGCGCCAGCGCTTTCATCGCCGGATGGTAGTGCGGCGCAAACAGGAAGGTAAAACCCGTGGCGACAAAACATTCGCCGGCGCGCTGCTCGTCGAGTGGCAGGACCAATCCGAGTGCCTCGAGCACGTCGGCGCTGCCGGCGCGGCTGGAGATCGAGCGATTCCCGTGCTTGACCACCGGTACGCCGCAGGCGGCGGTCAGCAGCGCCGCGCCGGTGGACAGGTTCAGGCTTCCGGATTTATCGCCACCAGTGCCGACAATGTCGACAGCCCGCAGTGGCAAGGACAGCTGCGGCCTGCGTGCCAGCGAACGCATCGCCACGGCAAACCCGCGCAGCTCAGCGGCCGTCACGCCCTTGGCCCGGAGCGCGGCCAGCACGGCGCCAGCGAGCGCAGCCGAAAGCTCGGGCGCCGTAAGCGCAGCCAGCAGCTGCCCGGCCTCGCGTTCCGTCAGGTTCTGGCCATCGAGCAGGCGGTCAAGTGTTTCGTTCAGCGGACTGGCCACAGGCACTGCCTCTATAGTTCCGGCGCTACGGCCGCACGGCCGCCGCTGGTCGCCAGGAAATTCTTCATCATCGCCGGGCCCTGCGGCGTCAGCACGCTCTCCGGATGAAACTGCACGCCTTCGATATTCAACAGCGTATGCCGCAGCCCCATGATCTCGCCTTCCACAGTGCGCGCCGTGACGACGAGTTCGGTCGGGAGCGAATCGCGCTCGGCGATCAGCGAGTGGTAGCGGCCGACTTCGCAGGGGTTGGGAATGCTGGCGAACACACCGCGGCCGTCGTGCTCAATCGGTGAAGTCTTGCCGTGCATCAGCCGCGGCGCACGCACCACGCGGCCGCCGAAAGCCTCGGCGATCGACTGATGCCCGAGGCACACGCCGAAGACCGGAATGCGCCCGGCGAAGGCGCGGATCATCGCGATCGACACGCCCGCCTGCTGCGGTGTGCCCGGGCCCGGCGAGATGCACAGGTGCGTCGGCGCGAGTGCCGACGCCGCGTCCACCGTCAGCGCGTCGTTGCGATGCACGATCACTTCCGCGCCCAGCACCATGAAGGCCTGAACCAGGTTGTAGGTAAAGGAATCGTAGTTGTCGATCAGCAGCAGGCGCGTGTTCACAACCCCTCCTCCGCCAGGCGCAACGCCTGCACCGCAGCGGCGCTCTTGGCGAGCACTTCATCGTGCTCGGCTTCCGGACGGCTGTCGGCAACGATGCCGGCGCCCGCCTGGTAGCTGTATTCGTCACCGTGGAACACGAGCGTGCGGATGGTGATCGCCTGATCCATGTCGCCGCGGGCGCCGAAGTAGCCCACGGTACCGCCGTAGAGGCCGCGACGCACGGGCTCGAGTTGCTCGATGATCTCCATGGCACGCACCTTGGGCGCGCCGACCAGCGTGCCGGCCGGAAAGGCTGCGGCGAACAGGTCGAAGGCATCGCGTCCGGCTGCGAGCTGGCCGTGCACGCCGCTGACGATGTGCATCACGTGGCTGTAGCGTTCGATCGCGCGGAACGGCTCGACATGCACGCTGCCCGCCCTGGCAACCCGCCCCAGGTCGTTGCGCGCCAGGTCCACCAGCATCACGTGTTCGGCGTTCTCCTTCGGGTCGGCGAGCAGTTCCACCGCGCGCGCGGCGTCGAGCTCCGGGTCGCCTGAACGCGGCCGGGTGCCGGCGATCGGCCGCAGTTCGGCGCGTGCACCGCTGAGCTTGACCAGTGCTTCGGGCGAAGAACCGACCACCTTCAGTTCGCCGAGTTCGCAATAGAACATGTACGGCGAGGGGTTCACGAGCCGCAGGGCGCGGTAGGCCTGGAAGGGCTCGAGGTCGTGTTGACCCGAGAAGCGCGCGGACAGCACCAGCTGATAGACGTCGCCCGCGGCGATGTATTCCTGCGCGCGCCGCACGCCGGCGAGGTAAGCGTCGCGGCCCAGCGCCGCGACCGGCGGCTGGTGGCTGCCGTGGTGAGCGCGGCCGGAGGGCATGGGCCCGCGCAGCGCCTGGACCACTTCGCGGCGCAGCGCGGCGCGCTCGGTTTCGGTGCCGGCATGGAGCAGCGCGATCGCGCGCGTCAGGTGATCGAACACCAGCAGCGAACAGGGCGCGACATAGTGCAGGAGCGGCGGCGCGTTGGGGAGCCGTGCCGCACGCTCCGGGAGCCGCTCGAAGTAGCGCACGACATCGTACGAGGTATAGCCGACCAGTCCGCCGGCCAGCGGCACAGTGCCAAGCTCGGGGAGCGGGCGCGGCGCGGCCGCCAGCGCGCGGCGGAGCCCCGCCAGGAGCTCGGGCGCGGTGCGCGGCACGGGCAGCTTTTCGCTGCCGATGGTGAAGTTGCCCTCGTCGAGCCGCACCTCAAGCGCATCGCCAAAACCGATGAAGGAGTAACGCCCCAGCCGCTCGCCGCCCTCGACGCTCTCGAGCAGAAAACGCGGGCGGAAAGCCGCCAGCTTCGCGTACGCCGAAACCGGCGTATCGAGATCTCCTGCGATGTCAAAAGGCGCTTTCATTCAACAACTTGCATCCAAAAAAAGACCCATCCCGGCGTGGTTCCGGAGATGGGTCTGGTGCTCGGCAGAAAATCGGGTTTTGGTCGAAAACAGCCCAGGGCCCACTCCGTTTCAGGAGCAGGACCACCACCAGCGGATCGAGGCGGACTGGGCAGACCTGTGCATACCAAGGCAGTATGGCGACAGCCCGCCGCGGGCGTCAAGAGACCCTGGGGAAGTGCTGATGAACGCCGACTACGAAAAGCTGGGCGCCTTCTATGTGGGCCGTGAAGTGGACGCCGCCACGGGCCAGACCCGACCGGAACCACTGCTGCTCGATTCACGCGACCTGACCACGCACGCGGTGTGCGTCGGCATGACCGGGAGCGGGAAGACCGGCCTGTGCCTGGGGCTGCTCGAGGAGGCCGCGATCGACGGTATCCCCGCGATCTGCATCGACCCCAAGGGCGACATCGCCAATCTCCTGCTCACCTTTCCAGACCTCGCGCCGGCGGATTTCACGCCTTGGGTAGATCCGCAGGAAGCCGCCCGCAAGAACTTCACGGTCGAGCAGCTGGCGGCACAGACCGCCGCGGCCTGGAAACAGGGGTTGACGGACTGGGACCAGACGCCCGATCGCATCGCACGGCTCCGTGCGGCGGCGGAAGTGAGCGTCTACACGCCCGGAGGTTCTGCCGGACTCGGCCTCTCGGTGCTGCGCTCGCTCGCCAATCCCGGCGCCGCCGCCCTGGCCGACACGACTGCGCTGCGCGAACAGGTCGGCTCGATCGTCGGCGCGCTGCTTGCGCTCCTCGGCCGCGATGCCGATCCGGTGAAGAGCCGCGACTACATCCTGCTCGCGCGGCTGATCGAACACAGCTGGAGCGCAGGCACGAGTCTCGATCTGGCGGGGCTGATCCAGGCGATCCAGAAACCGGGCATCGAGCAGATCGGCGCCTTCGACCTCGAGACTTTTTATCCGGCCAAAGAGCGCCTCGAACTCGCCATGGCGGTCAACAGCCTGCTGGCCTCGCCCGGCTTCGCGGCCTGGACG
The DNA here is from genome assembly GCA_043751915.1 of Gammaproteobacteria bacterium. Lineage (GTDB taxonomy): Bacteria > Pseudomonadota > Gammaproteobacteria > Steroidobacterales > Steroidobacteraceae > FEN-1191. The sequence continues at coordinate 4,952 of JAYUZI010000195.1, forward strand.
GCCGGCGAGCCCCTGGACGCGCAGCGCCTGCTGTTCACGAGCGCAGGCAAGCCTCGCATCAGCATCATTTCGATCGCCCACCTGAACGATGCCGAGCGCATGTTCATCGTCACGCTGGTGCTCAACGAACTGGTGGCGTGGATGCGCCGGCAGAGCGGCACCTCGAGCCTGCGCGCGCTGCTCTACATGGACGAGATCTTCGGTTACTTCCCGCCGACCGCCAATCCGCCCGCCAAGCTCCCCATGCTCACGCTCCTCAAGCAGGCCCGCGCGTTCGGCCTCGGCTGCGTGCTGGCGACGCAGAACCCGGTCGATCTCGATTACCGGGGACTCGGCAACGCCGGCACCTGGCTGATCGGCCGCCTGCAGACCGAGCGCGACAAGGCACGCGTGATCGAGGGCCTGACCAGCGCGGTGGACGGCAACGCACCCGATCGCGCCACGCTCGACAAGCTGATGGCCTCGCTGACGCCGCGCACCTTCCTGATGCGCCGCGCGAAGGACGACGCGCCGCGGCTCCTGCGCAGCCGCTGGACGCTCTCCTACCTGCGCGGGCCGCTCACCAGCGCGGAGATCAGCCGCCTGATGGCGTCGCAGCGCACGGCAGTTGCCGCAGCAAGCGCGGCCGCGAGTGTGGCTGCGTTCGCGGCGTCCGGCGCCGCGGCCACGACGCCAGCGGGCGGGGCGGGCGGAGCGGGCGCGGCCCGCCCGGCGCTGCCTTCAGCCGTGCGCGAACTGTTCCTGCCCGCCACGGCTGGCAGCGGTGCGCTGCAGTATCGCTTCAACCTGCTGGCCGCCGCCAAACTCCATTTCGTGGATGCGCGCGCGGGCGTCGACACCTGGCAAACTCTCCAGTGGCTCGTGCCACCGGGCGACGACGGCGCTGAACCGCTGTGGGCCGAGGCGCGCGATGCCACAGCGCTCCGTGCCCAGGCCGGCAGCGCGCCGCAGGCAGCAGCGAGCTTCGCCCCGCCGCCGACTACGGCGCTGCGCGCCGATGCCTACGCCAACTGGGCCAAGGCGCTGGCGGCATATCTGTACGAGACCGGACGCGCCGACCTGCTCTATTGCGAATCGCTCAAGCTGGCTTCCGCCCCAGGCGAGAGCGAGGGCGATTTCCGCGCGCGCCTGTCGCTGCGCCTGCGCGAGACGCGCGATGCGCAGCTCGAGTCGCTCCAGGCCACTTGCGCGCCGAAGCTCGCCGCGCTGCAGCTGCGGTTGCAGAACGCGCAGGCCCGCGCCGCGCGGCAGCATTCCCAGGCCACGCAGCAAACGCTCCAGACGATCGTGTCGGTGGGCTCGACTCTGCTGGGCGCATTCCTCGGCCGGCGTGCCGTCTCCGCCACGACCGTGGGCCGCGCCGCCACGGCGCTGCGCAGCGCCACCCGCATCGGCGAGGAACGGCAGGACGCGGCGCAGGCGGACGAGAGCGTCGCGACCGCGCAGCAGGCACAGCAGCAACTGCAGACGGAATGTGCCGCGGCGCTCGAGGCGCTCAAGGCCAGGTTCGATCCCTCAGGCGTCACACTGCAGCCGCTCCGGGTCGCAGCGCGCAAGGCCGGCATCGCCGTGGCAGAGCTGGCCGCGGGCTGGGTACCGTGGCGCACCGGGGCCGACGGATTCCCGGCGCCCGCCTGTTGAAGGCCGCGGTTCTCCCTCAGGCAGGTTGGCCGTTCAGCGTTGCGCTGTGCCGCGCTCGGCGGCGGCGAGCTGCGCGCACAGTGCTTCGGTGGCATCGACGGCTTCCGGCCCGAGGCGGCTGAGGCGCGCGTCGACGAAACTGTGCAGGCGCCCGTGGCGCACGGCACGCAGCTGCGGCAGGGCGCGCCAGCGGCCGAGCCATTCCTGCGCCGTGTGTGCGTCGGCGGCCAGTGCCAGGATCACGTCCGGATCGCGCGCGGCGATCGATTCCAGCGAAACCGCCGGCGCGGCATCGCGCAACTCGGCGTAGACATTGCGGTAACCGCAGGCCTCGATGGCGTCGGACAGGAGCTGCTCGCCGCCCAGCGTGTAGACCGGCCGATCCCAGACCTGCAGCAGCAGGCGCGGCGCGGCATCACGGTGGTAGCGTGCGCGCAGCGCCGTGATGCGCGCATTCAGGCCGGCGGCGGACTGGCTGGCCGTTGTCTCCGTGTGCAGCAGCGCGCCCAGTCGCGTGATCGCGGTGGGCAGGTCATCAAGGCGCACCACGCGGTGCCGGTACACCGGGAGTCCTGCGCGTTCGAAGGGCAGGAGCTGCGCGGCGGAAAACGCGCCGGTCCACGCGACGATGAGGTCAGGACGGAGCGCCAGGATCCGCTCGAGGTCAAAACCATGACTGTCGCCGATGCGCGCGATGCCGCGTGCGGCCGCGGGCTCAACCGAAAATTCCGATGTGCCGACGACCCGCGCGCCGCCGCCGGCGGCAAACAGCATCGCCGTGGCCCCTGGCGACAGGCTGACGATGCGCTGCGGGGGCGCCGGGAGCGAGATGAGCCGGCCCTCGTCGTCATGCACCTGCCACGCGGGCGCAGCTCCCCTGCTCGCCCCCGCCAGGGCAGCCAGGCAAACGGTCAGGATGGCTACCCGCGATTTCACGGGCAATGGGCAAATGCCGGGCGGGGATGTCGCACGAGCTACAACGCGGCCGGGAAGCTGCAGGTCACGCCGAGGCCTGGCGACAGGTCACGCAATGCCAACCGTCCGTGGTGCAGGCGCACCACCGCGGCCACCAGGCTCAGGCCCAGCCCGCTGCCGGGCGCCGCGGCATCGCGCTCCAGGCGGCGAAACGGCAGCAGCATCGACTCCTGCGACAACTCCGGGATGCCCGGGCCGCTGTCGGTGAGGCGAAGCTCGACCTGATCGCCCGCCGTCCCGACCTGCAGATCGACCGACCCGCCGGGCGGCACGTACTTGATGCTGTTTTCCAGCAGGTTTGCCAGCAGCTGGGCCAGCAGTTGCTGCTGCCCGTCCATGTTGGCGGGCGCGTCCGCC
>JAYUZI010000196.1:0-8437 GCA_043751915.1 Gammaproteobacteria bacterium
GAACGGCGTTTTGCCAATCGCGTCTGCTCGGAACTGCTCGCCGCTTTGAGCGCCGTGCGCGGCGCGCAGGCCGATCTCAAGGGCGACGCCCTTTACGAAGCGGTGGTCGCCAAGCGCTCGAACCTCGAAGCCACCCAGGCGCGCGCCATCGTGAGGCGCAGCCACGAGAGCCTCGAGAACTGGGGGAACGATCGCGACCCGACGTTCATCGACGTCGCCAAATGCGTGATCGTCAGTGAATACCTGGGCCAGGAAGCTCTCGAGGACGGCATGTCCATCGACCTCGGCGCACTCCTCACGAAGCGCATCGACCCTCATTTGTAGCGGACAGCTGTGCCAGCCGCGACCACCGCTGCATCAGGGCAGGCGTTTGCGCAGCACGTCGACGTGATCCGCCGGATCGCGGCCAACCCGGCCTACACCGAGGTGCTGCCAACCGTGCCGTTCATAGTGCGCGCGCGCTGCGACGCTGACCCCGATGTACAGCGCCGGCAGGCCCAGCCGCCGCGCCGCCGCCGCCGCGCCTTCGACCAGACGCGTGGCCAGGCCGGCATGACGCCAGGGTTCCGCCACGTAAAGCGAAGCGACCCAGGGATGGAGATGCTCGTGGGAGGCTACCGATCGGTCCAGGAGCGAGACCGTGCCGGCCAACGCATGGTCCACCATCGCCACCAGCGTCATCGGCACGCGATCGCGGTTCATGCACATCGCGAACAGCCCGGCACGATCGGCCACACCGTGCCCGGGCATGGGCCACGCCGTGTGCATCCACCGCCCGATCTGCATGACGCATCCAGGATGATCGGCAAGCAGTTCGATACGCGTGGCCACCGGCACAATCTGCCTGTACCACGGCGCATCCACAAGCCGCCGGAGGGCGACGGCCAGGACTTCAGGTGATCGATCTGGTTGGCGATCTCATGACGGCGGTATTCGAGCCGCTGCCACTGGAATTGCGTCATCTCCAGCTGGTCGAGCGGCGTATCCGTGTCGTGCCTGAGCGCCCAGTACTCGGCACGCGCCGCGCCCGCCGCTGCACTCGCCGCGCGGTAGCGGCGGTCCAGGGTCGCCAGCAGGCGATCCAGTTCATCGTCGACGATCTCGTTGTCCAGTCCGTAGCCCATGGTCGCTCCCGGGTCTTTACCGGGAGTAGTGTCCGGGGCTTTCCTGACAGACTTGTGACAGCCGGGCCGCGCGCGCGTCAGTCGCCCTGGTCGTCATAGCGCCGGTCGACACCGCGCATCGGCCAGGCGCCGGTTGATCCGGGCTCGCGCATCGACGGGCCGCCCACGCCCCAGACGCCGGTCTGATCGTTGCCGTCGGGCAGCACAACCGGCCGGTCTTCGGCAGCGCGCGTCGCCCGCCAGTTCACGATCATGATGCGCAGCGAAACCACTGCCAGCAGCAGGGCGATCAGCGCCTCCGACAGGGCCCTCAGGGCATGGCCCGCGCGCCAGGCGCTCAGCACCTCCACGCTGGCCCACCAGCCGATGAGCGCCATGAACACGACCCCGGAAGTGATCAGCGCCGCTCGCGCACCACGGGGGCCGAATCGTTCGATCACCCAGGCAGATTCGCTGATCATGGCGCGTGACCCCATAAGAGTGCACATCGGCAGGGTTTACCCCGCATGTGACACCCAGCATGCGACGTATGTCTCAATTCCCGCAAGGGCCGTTGCCCTGGCGGTGCCGGTGAGCATAATGCCGCATCGCGGGATCCACTGCAGGATCGCAAACCCCCAAGGATTGGTATTGTGTCTGTCACTCTGGGCGAATTGAAGGATCTGCTGTTGCGCTTCTCCTGGGAGCGGCGCGACTGGCCGCACGAGGACGTGCAGCGCGAGTTCGGCGCGCTGGTGCTCTACCTCATGCAACAGGCGGACCGCCTTGGAATCGACCTGGTCAGCGCTGGCGAGGCGAGCATCGTGCACCAGGCCGCCAGCGTGCCGACATTGGTACCCGCGCAGCGCGAGCTCGACGCCTAGCACCAGGGATCCGGCACAAAGCTTGAACCGGGTGAGCATGGCCATGCACCATGGCGGCTCAACCTGGCTAACGCGGAGAGTCGGTGCCCCCCATTGCCCTGTGCGCCGTACTGCTCGCGGCGCTCTGCCACGCGGTGTGGAATCTGCAGGCCAAGCGCGCCGCGGGCTCGCGCCATTTCGTCTGGCTGTATTCGGTCGCGTCGCTCCTGCTGTGGTCGCCGCTCGTGGTCGCGGTGCTGCTGCAAGACCGGCCGCACTTTGGCGCCGCGCAGTACCTGGCGCTGGCTGGCACGGCGATCCTGCACCTGCTCTATTCCCTTTCGCTCCAGGCCGGGTATCGCGCAGCTGACCTGTCGCTGGTCTATCCGCTGGCGCGCGGCACCGGACCGCTCCTGTCCTTCGCGGGCGCGGTATTGCTGTTTGGCGAGCGCCCCGGACCGCTGGCCTTTGCCGGACTCGCACTGATCGTCGCCGGCATTGTCCTGGTCGCGAACCTCCACGGCACGCTACGGCGCACGGCGCTCCCCGGGCTCATGTGGGGCGCGATGACTGGCGCCTGCATCGCCGCCTACACGCTCAACGACGCCTGGGCTGTGAAGGTGCTGGTGATCTCGCCCTTTCTCATCGACTTCACCGGCAATTGCTTCCGCGTCATCGTGCTCTCGCACCAGGCACTGGGTGCCCGCAGCGAACTCGCCCGCGAATGGCGCGCCTTCCGGGTGCCGGTGCTGACGGTCGCCACGCTGGGGCCGCTCGGGTACATCCTGGTGCTGTTCGCGATGCGCCATGCCCCCATCAGCCACGTGGCGCCGGCGCGCGAGCTGGCGACGCTGGTGGGCACCTGGTTCGGCGCCCGGCTGCTGGGAGAGAAAGCGGCGGCCCAGCGCTTTGCCGGCGCACTGTGCATTGTGGCCGGCGTCATCAGCCTGGCGCTGTCGGGCTAGCGTCCGTGCCGGCTAGTCCGCGCGCACGTGGTCCCGCTCCCGGTAGAGCATCGCCACGCCGATAAACAGCACGCCGAATCCCGCCATGACGTAGGCGAAGAAGTTGAAGTACTGCGGACCCACCAGCTTGTAGGTCGATACGCCGCTCTCGGCGGCGTTCCACTCACCCGTCGTGACCACCGGCTGGCGGTGCTCGTTGTCCATCAGCCGGATGCGGCTGCCCTGGATTTCCGCCACCAGGAAGGTGCCTTCGAGCGGTGCGTCCTTGCCATCGGCCATGTGCACCGTGAGGCCGGTATGTTCGTTGAAGTCGATCTTCTGGCCGGTCACCATCGCAGGGCCCGGGGGGAGCGTGGCCCAGGTCTGCGGGCCGCTGGTGGCCGTCGTGCCCGGGAGCTCACGCACCATCAGATTGTTGACGGTCGCAGTGCCCAGATTGCCCAGGCTGATGGACAGCAGGAACAGCGCCATGATGAAACTCTTCATCCGCAGCGGCGCCTGTTTGTAGGAGAACTCGAGCGCCGTGATCGACACCAGCACTTCGGAAGCCGTCAACACCACGTAGGCGAGTATCTGCCACCACGCCGAAACGCCGTGCCCGGCCTGGATCCGGCTCTCGATCCAGCTGACGATCAGGAAGGATGCTGCTACCAGGAACAAACCTACGGAAATCTTGCGCAGCGGCGTAACCTTGACGAAGCGGCTGCACAGCGGGTAAATCCCGAAGCTGAAGATCGGCACCATGATCAGGATCAACAAGCCGTTGACCACCTGAATCTGCGCCGGCAACAGGATGAAACCAAACCCCATGTTCTTGTCCATGAGGTCTGAGGTGGCCTGCAAGGTCCAGGTCTGGCCGTTGCTCTGATCCCAAAGCGCCCAGAATATTGCGACAAAGAAGTAGACGATCAGCAGGCTCCCGATCAGCTTGAGGCCGGCGGGCGAGAGAATATCCTTGAGCCACTGCTTGCCCGCCGGCGGCACGACGGCGAAGCGCTTGCGGCCCAGGAAAAACACCAGGGTCGCCACCGCCATCATCACGGCGGGCATGCCGAATGCCGCCTTCGGCCCGTAATTTTTCAGCAGCATCGGGCAGAAGAAGATCGAGATTGATGAGCCGGCATTGATCGACAGGTAGAAATAACTGAAGGCGCGCTCGATCAGGTGCTGGTTGCGGCTCGTGAACTGATCGCCCACGTTGGTCGACACGCAGGGCTTGATGCCACCGGTGCCGAAGGCGATGAACCCCAGGCCGATGGCCAGCGTCGCCGGAGTCTGTGGGCCCAGCGCGAGCACGCTGCAGCCGAGCACGTACGCCATGGAGAAGGTGATGATCGTGCGGTACTTGCCCCAGAACACATCGGAGACCACCGCGCCGACCAGCGGGAAGAAATAAGCACCCGCCTTGAACAGGCTCTGCCACTGCGTGGCCCGCGCCTGCCCGAAATGCAGCGTACCGGTCATGTAGATGGCGAGGATCGCGTTGATGCCGTAGAAGCAAAAACGCTCAGCGAACTCGTTGGCGATGATGAACGGAATGCCTTTCGGCATCTGGTTGCTCTCTTCCATGCGCTCTCCTGGTGTGGCTGGCAGCGGTGATCTCAGAACGGATTGATGCGTTTCTGGGCGGAGAAATTCATGTAGCCGACGCTCAGTCCCTGGCGCCAGCCGACCCCTAGGCGCACCGGGGCAACCACGGTGCCTTCGCTCTGCACATAGTTCATGCCAAACCCACCGACGAAATAGAGGCTCCCTTCGATGCCCGGGAAGCGCCGAAACAGACGGTCACTGGTCGGCAGGCCATAGACCAGCGCGAACACCTTGACGGCGTTGGCGCCGAGATCGAAGCCGATCGAGGGCCCCTGCCAGTACACTTTTTGTCCGCCGCCGCCCTTGTAAACCAACTCGCCGTGCCCGTAGCGCACGCCGACACCGATGGCACCGCCCACCTCTTCGCCACGGATGATCGCGACCGGCTGGCCTTTTTCCTTCAGTACCTTTTGCAGCACCTTGCCCAGGTCCTGGGCGCCGTTCTTGAAGAAGTCGTTGGCGGCCCTGGTGACTTCATCGTCCGTGTAGGGAGAGTGGCTGGCGGCAGGCGGTGCGGCGGCGCCGGCATTCGCGGTTGTGCCTGCCACGCAGAGCGCCGTCACGATGAGGGCAGTCCAGGAACATGATTTGTAGCTTGGATACATACGAGACTCCTTGAGAAACCAGGGACGGCCGTGTGGCCGTCCTAACGCGGACCACCGCCGAGCAGTCGGGCTGGCAGCATAACCACCGCACGCAGGAAGGCAAATGCGCCATCGAAGACGATGCCCAGGATACGGAACGGCAGTGAAATGACCCACAGCAGGGGCCACAGCAGCAGCGCGAGCAGCGCCAGCGGCCAGCACAGCAAGAGCAACAGCAGCCAGAGCAGGAACTTCATCGTGACGCCATGCTCGCATGCGCGCTGTCCGCCACCACGCCGCGGCGTGCGAGTCGCGGCACTGCACCCGCCAGGCCCAGCGCACGGCGCGCGAAACCGCGGCGCACGACGGCACTTGCACCCGCGAAGCCCAGGAGCCGAGCCGCCAGAGCGCCGGCCGGGCCGGGACCGCGCGCAAACAGTTCATTGAAGCCGCTCATCGACCAGCTCATGAGCGTGTCGTGCGTCAATCGCTCCTGTTCGTAACGCGTAAGCAGTCGCGCGGCACCCGGATCCTCGTGCTCGGCCGCGCCCGCCGCCAGCACCTCGCACAAGGCCGCGGCATCGAGGAAGCCGAGGTTGATGCCCTGCCCGGCCAGTGGATGGACCACGTGCGCGGCATCACCGAGCAGCGCCACGCGCGCTCCAATCAGGGTCGCTGCCGTGGCGCGCCGCAGTGGGACCGCCAATCGCTCGCTGCGGAGCGTCGTGGCTCCCAGCACCCGATCGCTGGCCGCATCGAGCCGCAGCGCAAACTCCATAGGCGGCAACGCCATCAGTTCTTCGGCCAGCACCTGGTCGGCGGACCACACGATCGAGCAGGAACCGTCGAACAGTGGCAGGAAAGCCAGCGGACCGGAGCCGAGGAAACGCTGCCAGGCGGTGTGCTGGTGCGACCTCGCTGTCGTGATGGTCGCAACGATGGCGCTCTGCCGGTAGTCGTGAGCACGGAGCGGAAGCTTGAGCAGTTCGCGCACCTGCGAGTGCGCGCCGTCGGCGCCGATGACCAGCCGCGCGCTGATCTGGCCGGCACTGGTGCCAAGCTGCGCCGAACCAGCGCCCACCTGGAGCGATTGGAGGCGCTCGCCCAGGACACACCCGCCCTGCGCCCGGAAGCTCGCCAGGCCGGCCGTGGCGAGCGCGCGGTTTTCCACGATGTAGCCCAGATTCGGCTCCGCGAGCTCCGCAGCCGAAAACACCAGTGTTTCGGGGCCGTCGGCAGGAGCCGACTCGTGCCACACGCGCATGCGCTCGTAGGCGCACAGGCGTTCCTGCGGCAGCCGCTCCCAGGCGCCGGCATTGCGCAGCAGCTGCTCGCTGGCACGTGAGATTGCCGCCACGCGCAGGTCGGGCGCCGCGCAGCTGAGCGATGAACCACCCGCCGCCGACGGCAGTTCAGGCGCGATGAGCGCAATGCGCGCGGGCGCGCTGCCACTGTGCCGCGCCAGGAGCGCGGCGGCGATGGCGCCGTTTGGTCCACCGCCAATGATCGCGATGTCAAAATCGGTGTTCATGTGCCCGCAGTGTGCCTCAGGCCAGGGGCAGGCCACGCAGCAGACGCGGCGCGTCACCGCCAAAACCCCAGCTCAGGCGCGCGAGCGCGCGCTTGGCGCCGGGAGCCAGGTCGAAGAGCATCAGCCCGAGATTGCGGGCGAGCGCCACGCCGGGGCGGTCGTTTGCAAACAGCTTCACCAGGCCGTCGGTGAAGCCGATCATGCCGCGCCGGTCTGCGGCCCGACGCAACTCATAGCTTTCGAGCACCGCTCCCGCGCCCGGATCGGGCGCCGCGGCGAGAATTTCGGCGAGCAGAGCGGCATCGCGCAATCCAAGATTAAACCCCTGCCCGGCGACCGGATGGAGTGACTGCGCCGCGTTGCCCACCAGCACGGCGCGCTGACCCACCATGGTCTCGGCGCGACTCAGGCACAGCGGATACGATGCGCGGGCGCCGACGCGCTGGATGCGCCCGATGCGCCAGCCAAAACTGCGCTGCAACTCGCCGATAAAGGCCGCATCCTCGAGTGCCTGCACGGCTCGTGCCCGATCCGGCGCCAGTGTCCACACCACCGTGTAGTGGCCGTCGGCCAACGGCAGCACCGCGAGCGGACCCGTGGCGGTAAAGCGTTCATAGGCGATCCCGGTCGCCTGCTGGTCGGTGGCCACGTGCACCACCACCGCGACCTGCTCATAGTCCTCGACGACGGCGCCGATCCCGGCCGCAGCGCGCACCACAGAATGCGCACCATCGGCCGCGACCACGACGCGGGCCGCAACGATCTCGTCAGCAGCGCTCCCGCTGACCGTGAGCCGCGCGCCGTCCGCCGCGAGGTGCAGGCCACTGACCTGGGCGGGGTTGCGGATCGCGATCGCGCTGTGCGCCGCCAGCTGCTTCCAGAGTGCGGCACCGAGCTGGCGGTTGGGCACCACGTAGCCGAGCGCTTCGAGCCCCTGCTGCGCGGCGCTGAGGCGCGCGGCGCCGAAGTGTCCCGCGTCTGAGACCCGAATCTCGAGGACGGCGCCGGCGTGCTCGGCCAGGTGCGGCCACACACCGAGGGTTTCGAAGATGCGGCGGGTGCCGTTGCCGAGCGCCGTGGTGCGATCATCAAAACTGGGCTGCGCGGCGGAGTCGGGCGCGATCGCCTCGATCAGCATCACGCGCTTGCCGCTGCCGCTGAGTGCCAGGGCCAGGCTGGCGCCGACCATGCCGCCGCCAACGATGGCAATATCGACAACAGTCGGCGCCGGGGTGCTCATGCCGCCGCCATCAATCTTTCTATGGCGTCCGGATCCGTGGGCACGCCCGCCGACAGTACTTCATGCCCCTTGGCGGTAACCGCCACGTCGTCTTCGATGCGGATGCCGATGTTCCAGAACCGCTTGGGCACACCCTTGGTGCCGGCCGGAATGTAGACGCCGGGCTCCACGGTCAGCACCATGCCCGGCTCGAACACCCGCCATTCTTCGCCGACCTTGTAGTCGCCCACATCGTGCACGTCGATGCCGAGCCAGTGGCCGGTGCGGTGCATGAAGAACTTCTTGTAGGCGCCGTCCTTGATCAGGCCCGCGACCGGCCCCTTGAGCAGGCCGATCCGCACCAGGCCCTGCGTGATCGCGCGCACCGCCGCGGCGTGCGGTTCGTTCCAGTGATTGCCGGGCTACACCTTGGCGAAGGCAGCGTGCTGCGCCGCCAGCACCACTGCGTATACGGCGCGCTGCTCGGGGCTGTAGCGGCCGTTCACCGGAAAGGTGCGGGTGATGTCCGAGGCATAGTATTCGTGCTCGCAGCCGGCATCGATCAGCAACAGGTCGCCGTCC
>JAYUZI010000197.1:0-13352 GCA_043751915.1 Gammaproteobacteria bacterium
CGAAATCGATCGTACCAGCTGCACGCGCTTCCTCGCCAATCAGTTCCGGGTGCTGCTCACCGCCGCCGCCTACGTGTTGATGCAGGAGCTGCGCACAAAAGCGGCCGGCACGAGTCTGGCCCGCGCGCAAGTGAGCACGCTGCGTGAGCGGCTCCTGAAACTCGGCGCCCGCATCGAGCGTTCCGTGCGGCGCGTCGTGCTGCACCTGCCGAGCTCGTTCGCCGATCGAAATGAGTGGCGACGGATCGCACACGCCCTCGGCGCCGCGCCCGCGTAGCCCACCACCGCAACGTCGCTGTCGGACTCGAGCGGTGCAGCGAACTGCGCTGCTGACCTGCGCTCCGAAATCATCGAGAAGGCGGTGCGCCACCAAACCACCGACCCAAATCCTCGCCAAAGTACTCATCGGCGATCTACTATCGGTACATCGGCCCACAAACCACAACGCTCAGCTCTCATGCACATCAAAACTCGTCGGTTCATGAATAGTGCGGGCTAGGGATAACTACCGTGTCAAATGGACGCGGAATCCAGTACGGCTGTGCCGGCCGTATCTGCTGTTCCGCCGCTCACTTGGAGCGTTACACGTCCAGGAGAAGCCTATGCCGAAGTATGTCGTCGTGGTTCTTGCGATCCTCGCAACAGGGTGCGCTTCAACCTATACGAAAGACACGTTGACATCGCCCAGTGTCCAGTTGCAGTCCGGCGTCATTGTGGCAATTGGCACCCCTGAAGACGGATCCTATGGTGGTGAGCCATATCCGGAGTCCGGCCAGGCAACAGCGCTTGCGGTTCGAGCGGCATTTTCGCGTCATGCCTCGGAACCCGTCGTGCTTCCCGGCTGCAGAATTCTTTCATGCCTTAGAGACGCAGCGCCACGGGCTGCATATTTCGTAGTGCCGGAAATATTGCATTGGGAAGATCGTGCTACTGAGTGGTCCGGCAAAAAGGATAAGTTGGAGGTAAAACTCTCGGTCTACGGATCGCAGAGCGATAGTCCGCTTGCCTCAACTATCATTTCTGGCAAGAGTAAGTGGATGGCTTTTGGTGGCGACCATCCGCAGGATCTATTGCCAGAACCTATCAATACTTATGTTGAAACCTTGTTTTGAGGTCGTGCAGCAATCCGATCAAATGATCCCGCCGTTGATGGAAATCGTCTGGCCCGTGATGTAGCCCGCATCGTCCGAGACGAGAAACGCCACAAGACTTGCGACCTCATCGGTGCTGCCGGCACGCTTCATAGGTACCCATTTCGCGATCGCCTCGGCATCAAACGCGCTGTGCGTTGCCGGCGTATCGATGACTCCCGGTGCGACTGCATTGACGGTAATGCCGCGGCTCGCGACCTCGACGGCGAGGGCGCGCGTGGCGGAATTCAACGCGCCTTTCGCTGCTGAGTAATTCACCTGGCCGCGGTTGCCGATCAGCGACGATAAGGAGGAAATATTGACGATCCGTCCCCAGCGCGTACGGATCATGGGCATCATCAGCGGCTGAGTCACGTTGAAAAAACCATTGACGCTGACGTCAATCACCCGGTGCCACTGATGTGCATTCATGCCGGGGAACGCCGCGTCCGCATGAACGCCAGCATTGTTTACCACGACCTGGATTGGTCCCGCTTCAAGCAAGCGGTTGAGTTCGCTGCGCGTCGCCGCCTCGTCCGTCACGTCGAATGTGACCGCTCGCGCGTTCGGCCCGTTTGCGCTGAGCTCGGCCGCGAGCGCCGCCGCCGCGTCCGGATTCCGGTGCGCCTGAATGTAGACAAAGTGACCCATTGCCGCCAGCCGCCGGCAGATCGCCGCACCGATGCCACCGCTGCCACCAGTGACCAACGCATGCTTGCGCGGCGCATTCACGGCGGTGGCGGCCCGGGAATGGCTGCCAATGCATTTGGATGCAGGACTATGGTCACACGCCCCCCAACCAGCGGGCGGCCACCGGCACTGAGTGCAAACCGGTAGAGCACGGTCGAGTCGTCGGCAGCGAGTCGCTCCACGCTCGCGATGAGGTCGTCGGCGATGTCATCCAGACGCCCGACGTGGAGCTCGACGCCGCGGATGCTGGCGAGGTAGCCGACGCGACGCTCCAGATGGAGCCCCGGCGCGAGCAGGGCTCCATGCACCGCGATTGCCTGAGCGGCGAACTCAATGCCGCAGGCAGCAGCAAGACGGCCACGCGACCGCAACGGATTGCCGGCGGATCGATGTGCTCCGCTCACACAGCGCGCGCGGTCCGAATTCCAGTCGAGCACGCCGTCGAGCAGACACATGGTCCCCTGGTGAGGAATGTGGTTAGCGATCCAGGCGCGATCTCTCAGCACGGGTGCACCTCAGTCCTGAGCCGCGCAGCGCCATGGTACTCAAGGCCAACGGTACCCGCTGCACGGCGTGCGAGCAGCGCGAGCAGCGGCAAGGCACGTCCGGCTGGACTATCCAAGCGCAGTCGCTCGAGATCAGCCACGTGCAGCTTATCGGCGCCGCCATCATCGATGCAAACCGAGATCCGGGCAATGGATTGCCTGGTCCGCTCCGGCACCAGTGCCAGCGCGGTGCCGAAGGCATCTGAAATCGGTCGCTTCTCGTGCAGCGGCGGCGGATAACCGGCATCACAGGCAATGAGCAGCGCGGGTTGGTTCATGATCACGACCTGGGTAAGCGCCTCGAGGAGTCCGGCCGAAAAAGTCGCATCGTACGCGCAAAGGGTCGTCGATGCCGCCATCGCACCGGTTGCAATACTCCAATAGCCCGCCGGTGCATTGTGCACCGAGTTGTGAAAGCGCGTTGGCGACAGCTGCCGGTCGGCGCTCGCAAGAGTCAGGCAGATCTCGTGACAGATGTCGCCATCCGCACCGGAGGATGAGAAGACAGTTGCCAGTGTCGCTACCGCCAGGCCGGCTTGTGCCGCAGCCTCAAGGCCATTGGCAATTGCCAGCTTGACCACGCGCCCGGTGCGGCGCCTCTCTGCCGCCGGTAGCGTCAGTGGCATAGGCAGGACCGTGGCAGACGGGACGTACGCGGCGCGGCTGGCCAGCACCGCTGCCGCCGCGGACCAGCCGGTGAACCCAGGGCCGATTACGGAAATCCCGTCGATGTAGGCCGTGAGCGTCATGAATCGGCGGCGCCTATCCGCAGCGCCCAAACAGCAGGCTGCAGTTCGTCCCGCCAAAGCCAAAGGAATTGCTCAGCACCTTCGAGGGGCGCTGCTCGCGCGTCGCGGTGAGATAGCACACGTCGAGTTCCGGATCCACTGTGTCGGTATTGATCCCCGCCGGCATGAAGCCATGCTCGATTGCGATCGCCGCGATCACCGCCTCGACCGCCCCGGAAGCGCCGAGCGTATGACCGGTGGCGCCCTTGGTCGAGCTGCATGGCACCTCGCTACCAAAGAGCGCGCGGACTGCCCGGCATTCCGCGCGATCGTTGCTCGGCGTTGCGGTGCCGTGGAGGTTCAGATAGTCCACCTGGGCCGGCTTCAGGCCTGCCGCAGACAGCGCCGCCTGCATAGCGAGTCGGGCGCCGAGTCCGTCTGGGTGCGGCGACGAGAGATGCCATGCGTCGCTGGACTCGCCAACACCCAGCAGCGTCACGCGGGCCGCACGCACCGCCGGGCCGGGCCGCTCAAGCAACGCGAAAGCGCCCGCCTCGCCGATCGAGATTCCGTCGCGGTCGGCCGCGAACGGGCGGCATGGGCCTGTTCCGGTCAGCTGCAGAGAGTAAAAGCCATAGAGCGTCGTCAGGCACAGCGAGTCGACTCCACCGACGAGTGCTGCATCGATCAGACCCGCTGCCATCATCCGCTGCGCGCTACCGAACGCTTTCGCACTCGACGAACAGGCGGTTGAGATCACCACGCTGGGGCCGTCGAGATCGAGAACCGCGCGCAGGAATGCGCCGACGGAATAGCTGTTGTGGGATCCGCGATAGACGAGGCTGGCGGGCAGTGAGCCGCTCACGGGGTCGCGATTGCGGTAAGCGATTTCAGTTTCCAGGATTCCCGAAGTGCTGGTACCGACGAACAATCCAAACCGGCGACGCCCGACCCGCGAGATCGCCTCACGGACGGCCGCCTCAAACCCGTCCTGGCCGAGCGCGAGCTGCGCCAGGCGGTTGTTGCGACAGTCGAATTCGCTGAGTGACGCCGGCAGCCGCTCGTCATCCACGCCCGCGACCTCGCCGACAAAAGTGTCAAGCGCGGCCGTTTCGAAAGCGCAGCGCGCCAGGCCGCCGCGCCCGCCTCTGAGCGCAGCGATCGTCGGCCCGAGGCCGCGGCCCAGGCAAGTGGTCGCCGTGTAATGAGTAAGAACCACCGGTGTCATTGAGAATGGGCTACCAGCAGCGCATTCGCAAACGGCGTTTTGGCGCTCATCGGCACGGCTTTGGTTCGGAATCCGGTCCGGTCGAGCAGTCCGATCCAATCCGCGATTGAACGACAGTGCAATTGCACCCAGCCGTGACCGCGTAGCAGCAGCACGGTCTGATCCACCCAACGACTGATTCTGAAGGGCAAACCGCCGGCAGCGTCCCCGACTCTCAGCAACAGCAAGCCCCCCGGCGACAGCGCTGCCCGGACCCGCCCGAGCACTGCCTCCTGAGAATCCCGATCCATATAATGGAGGACATCAAAGACGGCGACTGTATCGGGCGCTCCGAACGGAGCGGAACGGATATCACCAAGCTGGACCGTCGCCCGATCGCCAACGGCATGATTCGCGCGCTCCACATCGCGGAGCATGAGCTCGACACCGTGGAATTGCCAGGCGACGGGCGGCGGCGGCCAGTCCGGGCACCATTCTCCGCTGACGAAAATCTCCTCCGCTGCGAGCAGCCAGGCGGCAAGCACGCCCTGGCCGCAACCGAGGTCGAGAATGCGCGCCTGGCCCGGAATCAACCCCATGGCGAGGATGGCCGCAAAGACCGGGTCCCTGTCGAGCTTGCCACGCGCAAAGTGATACGCGAATCGGCCCGATGTTCGGTACCGCGCGACGGCTGCTTGCAAAAGCCGCCGCTTGAGTGCCTGCGCATCCATCAGCATGCAGCGCCAAGCGTCACGGAGCTGAGGCCACGCGCAGCCATTTCATTTAGCAGGGCCGGCAACACCTCTACTACGACCGGCTGGCCAGCCTCGCTCCGTGTCACATGGCCGTCGTGCAGCAGCAGAATGTCCCCGGCGCCCAGGCCACGGGTAAGCCGCGCCAGTACCACAGCCGGTCGGTGCGTGACGGTATCGAAGCCGCGGCGCGTCCAGCTTGCAAGACGCAGCCCGAGGCGGGCGAGGATCGGCTCGAGAAATGGGTTGCGCAGGCCGGCTGGCGCGCGGAAGAACTGCGGCGCAACGCCCACTACCTCGCTGATTACCGCCTGGGCGGCGACGATTTCCGCCGCCATCGCCTGCGGCCCGAGCAGCGAGAAGTGGCGCAGGTGCCGCTGGCTGTGGTTCTCGATCGAATGGCCGCGGCGGATAACGTCGCGCGCGAGGGCCGGCTGCGCCGCCACCTTTTCGCCGATGCAGAAAAACGTGGCCCGGGCACCGCGCCGGTCCAGCATATCGAGCAACAGCGGGGTGACTTCCGGTTCCGGTCCGTCGTCAATGGTGAGCGCCACTTCGCCGCGCGCAGTCGCCGCGGCCGACAGCCGTGTCCAGTTAGGTCCCAGCAGCGAACTGCGGGGCCAAAGACCGGCGGCCGTCAGCACTGCGTGGTCGGCCAGCAACGCGGTAAGCGCCCATGGCCATGCTGCAGGCCGCACTGCCAGCAGGCCTGCCGCCGCCACATGCGCCACAACCGAAGCGCTGATAAATGGCGCCGGGCGCCAGCGATTGGAGTGCTCGGCTGAGTTGCCACGATGACTCATGGGCCGGAGGGTATCAGACGCCTGCAGCGGCGGGAGATTCGCTGCGCCGGCCCGGGAAGCGATCCAGGAACAACTCCCAAAGGCTGCGCCAGGTCGGCCAGTCGTGCCCGCCGTCGACTAGGTCTGAGGCATCCGCCGGCAGCGCGTCTGCGAACAGTCTGTGACCATGCCCAAAGCGATCCTGCCGGCCCAGGCCGAGATGGACCCGGAGCCGTGCCGAAGGAAGCTGTTGGATAAAGGCCCAGATCCGGCGCTCTTCGTCATCTTGGGCGATGGTTGCCGGTTGCCAGGTACGCACGCCACCCGCCCTCGCGACTTCACCGGTCACTATCCGGTTGCCCAGATACGGCGCGAACAGGCACAAGCCATCCAAGTCGCCCCGCTGCTGTTCCGCATAGGCCAGCGCGATATATCCGCCGAGGGATGTGCCGCCGAGCCAGATTTCGCGGCAACCGGCCTGCCTGGCTGGCACGATAAGTTCGCGTCGCAGCGCATCCAGCACTGAGCGGTCGAGGACATGAGTGAGGTCGGGTGCGACGAACTCGAGGTCGATGGGTAGTCCGCGCGCCCGCACCGCCGTGGCAAAGCCCGCGCGCTCGAAATCCTCCGGATGCTGGTAGGCGCCTGGCATAAGCGCGACACGTATCGGCGCTACCGTACCGGGCCGAGCTGCGACGACAATCCGGCGCACCTCAAATGGTCCGCGCGTTGCCGCCAGCCGGGCGTGCGAGCACGGCCGAGAAAACCAGCGCCAGCAGCGCGCCGGGCGCCACGGTTGATCCCAGCTGCGACAGGACCGGCACGGTTGCGAACGACAGCGTGCCAAACGCAATCACCGTCGTGAGATTGGCGACCAGCAGTGCAGCCAGCGTACGCGCGCGCTCTTCGCTACCCGATTCGGCCGCCCGACGGTCGAAGAACAGCGCGTAATTGGAGCCGATGGCGACGGTCAGGAGCAGCCCGATGAGGTGCAGGATCGTCAATGGTCGGCCCACGAGAGCAAATCCGCTCATGACCGCAAGCACCGCCAGCATCAGCGGCGCAACAACGCCTACGACGCGCACCGCCGAGCGCAGCGACACCAGCAGCAAAATGACGATTGCAAGGAACCCGGCCAGGGACAAAACCAATGCCTCTGACAGATACCCGATGTAAAGAACATCCGACACACGCTTCAAGTCGAGCACCGTCACCGCGACGTCGCGCGTCCCTGCACCATGCAGGGCGCGTTCCACCCGGGCAACGTCGATCGTCGCCGCGCCGGAACTGGTCCTGACCGCCTGCAGCGGCACCCAAACACTCCAGCCGTCACCGTGCGGCACCAACAGCCCATCGACAGCCGCCGCCAGTGAAGTGCCCTCAAGGTCCGCGCGCCCGATCAGTTTTCCGGTGCGCGCCGCCTCGACGTCCGCAAGAAATGGCCGCAGGCGCTCGGCACTGACAGGGAGTGAGCCGACTGCCGCGCGCAGCTCAGCCGCAAGCACAGGAGCGCGTGGCAGGCTCATGCGCCGTGCCTGCTGCGTTGTCAGGCTTGGCAGATACCGTGCCGGGCTCTGGTAACCGGCAATTACTCCATTCGCCACCAGTGGCTCGAGCGCGCGGCCGACGCTCTCGGTAGCCTCGAGCACAGCCTCGGTACTCTTGCCCGTCAGCACCACCAGTGTACGCACGTCAGGCGCCCCGAGGTCGGCGCGCAACTCGCCGTCCAGGGCCTGCTCTGCCGCGGGCACTGGGCTCAGCGCGGAGAGGTCGCGACTCCAGAGCCGATCGCGGGCCAGAACCAGAACAACCGCAGCCGCCAGGACCAGCAGCCACAGCACCGACCTGGCCACTCGGACCGGCGCCAAGGCGCGCTCGAGACGTCGCCCCAACGGCAGCGTGGCGGGGAACTCGAGCTTTGCCGGCACCAGCTGCGGCAGAACAAAGCGCGTGACCAGGCCCGCGGCAACCAACCCGGCGATGGAGTACAGACCGAGCTGCGCCAGGCCGGGGAACGCCGACGGCAACAGCGACATGAAGCCGCAGATTGAGGTCAGCATCCCGAGCCTGATTGTCGGCCAGACGGTTGCCGTCCAGTCCGCGCGCGCGCCGCGGCTACCGCCGGAACCCGCCTGCAGGAAAAAATATACCGAGTAATCGACTGCCTCGCCGATCAGCGTAACCCCAAAGCCTAGCGTCACGCCGTGCACGATACCAAAGCCGAGCGCCACCGCCGCAACGCCAGCGAGCGCCCCGGAAATCACCGGCAGCAACCCGAACAGCAATAGCGGCAAGGAGCGGTAGACCAGGAACAGCAATGCAAAGATCAGCGATGAACTCACGATCGACAGCCACACCGCCTGGTGCACGATCGCCGCACGTGATGTGACCGCAAAATAGCCGGGCCCGGTAAGCCGCAGTACCGCCGGCGCAGTGGCCCTGGCTGGCAGAGCACGCCTGGCCTCGGCAAAGGCCGTGCGCACTGCGGCGACCGCCTGCTCCTGGCCGTCGGTATCCGAACCACGCGCGCGGGTTTCGGCGACCAGCAACGCGCGCCGCGCGTCTGGCGACACCCAGACACCGTCGACGCGCCGCGGCTGGTCGGCACCGGATTCGAGTTGCCCGAGTACTTGTAACGTTTCACCAGTGGGATCACGGACGAACAAGTCCTTGGCGAGCAGGCCGATCGGCGAGGCAAGCGTGTCGAGTCCGTCCGCTATCGCCAGGTGCAGTTCCTGCCGGTAAAACCGTTCGCTGACCACGCGCTGGCTCAGAAGGTAACGGTGCTCGAACACGAACGCACGGTCGCGCTCCAGCACCGCCACTGCACCGTTATATATTGACCGGAATCGAGAATCCGCTCGCAACCTCGCGGCGATCGACCGCGATAACGCCGCGCGCGTCGGCGCATCGGCGCCTTCGATATCGACGAGCAACATCCGGGACGCGAGCCCGTCGCGCAGTTGTTCAACCAGCAGCTGCTGCGCCTGCGAAGGCGCCTGTGGCAGGAACGCCGAGAGGTCGGCTGTGTAGCGGGCGCGGGCAGCCACGGTCACCGCCAGCGCTGACAGGGTAATCCAGACGCACAGGCTGGCCAGACGACCGTTCATTCCGTCCCGGGTAGCTCGTGAATCGTCATTACGGAACGGTCACCGTCGCCGCGTTGAACTTCAACCTCGTGAACCGCAGCCCCCGCTCCGACGATCCGGATCCGCGCAACAACCCTGGCGACCGCGGCATCGCGCGGCACAAGTGCGAGTGTCCAGTTGGTGACGTCCACCGAATCCAGCGACAACGTGTAAGACTGCTCAAGCGCGATGCGGTCCCCTGCAAGCGTCGCGCGCATACCCTCCATCAGTGCAGTGAGCTGGGGATAATCGTGCAGTGACGCCGTGTAGGTACGGGTAGCGCGCTGCACGGTTACCGTGCCCTGGTCGAGCAGCAGGCTCGCGGGTTTGGGCCGCAGCGTGCGCTTTTCGACCCGGTCAGGTGCATCGTAAAAGAGTTCGCCCGAGGACTCGAGCGGACGCTCGAGGATCGCAAGGTACTGCCGCTCGACAAATGCCGCATGACCATGCCGACGCTGGGCGAGTTCGTGCAGTATCGCGTCGAGTCGCGCCCCGCTTTCTGCAGCGAGCACCAACGCGCCCTGCGCCGCGACACCGAGCGCGACCATCACCATGGCGGCCCGGTAAAACAGACTTCTGCGAGTGGCGGAACGGGTGGGCATCAGTAATCGCTCAGGGGGCGCTCGTGGTCACGGCCGGAAGTTCCTGCCAGAAGTCGAAGAAATTAAACCAGTTAAACGGATCGCTCAGGCAGTACCTCTCGAGCACTGTGGCGTAGCGGGCAATAGCGATGTGTATTGCCTGCTCCCGGTTGCTCGCAGTCGACTGCGAGAAGTCTGCGAGTTCCTCGAACACGATATGATAGCGATTGGCGCCCCGATAGAGACCTGCCATGAAAATAACGGGGCGACGAAGTATTGCCGCCGCGCGCATTGCGCTGGTTGGAAAGTGCGCCGGCGCGCCGAGAAACTCGAGCCGAACGCAGCGCTCCGCACCAAAGCTGCGGTCGCCGAGCACGCC
Source organism: Gammaproteobacteria bacterium (assembly GCA_043751915.1). GTDB lineage: Bacteria > Pseudomonadota > Gammaproteobacteria > Steroidobacterales > Steroidobacteraceae > FEN-1191. Next base: position 9,923 of record JAYUZI010000197.1, read on the forward strand.
GACGAACGCGCCGGCATCAAGCCGCGACCGAATCTGCAGCATCGAATCCATCGTCCCGAGTGAAATAATGTCGAGCGCAAGGCCTGGATTGACCGCCGCGAGCAGGGCGCTGATCTTGCGGGCATTATCCTCGTACATGGCCAGCGCAACCTGCAGGCCAGGCTGGCGCTGGCCCAGCGCGCGCGTAGCCTCGAAGCTGCCCAGGTGCGCGCCCATCAGAATGGCCCCCTCCCCGCGCAGCGTGCGCGCGGCGATCAACGCCGATCCGTCCACCGAAATCTCGAATTCATCAAACCGGTTGCAGGTGAAGTAAAGCCGGTCGTGAATGGTCGACGCAAAACTCAGCAGCAGGCGGTAGCGATCAACGCCCGTAGGTTCACGAGCCAATGCACGGCGCAGGTAGCGGCGCATATGGCCGCGCGCGGTCGGGGCGAACACCAAGAAATATGCGGCGATGCCATACAGCACGATCCGGCTGATTCTGCGCCCGAGCCGCAGTGAAACGAACGCCATGAACCGCATCATCAGCGCCGAACCGCGCTCGCGATGCGCAATCCAGGGTGCCGCTGCGGCGCTTGAGGCGCGAGGTCGATACTTCAGCTGCGCAGCGACCATCGGGGCTTCAGCCTGGAACGGCGACCGAAATCGTGCCAACCGCGATTGGCTGGCCGGCAGTGGCGAGTTCGAAACGCACCCGGCCCGGGCCCGAAAATTCGTACCGCAACGTCACCGGCTGACCGGGGCGCACCACGGCCTTGAACTTGACTGACAGCAAAGTGCAACGATCACACGCGACGCCGCCCGTAGTTGCCATTGCATTCAACACCTCATCAAGCAGGATGACGCCGGGAACGATGGGTGTGCCGGGGAAATGGCCGGAAAAGGCTGGGTGATCGCCGGGGACTTGGATGTCGGTCACTGTAATCATCTGCAGGCTCGGGTCCAGCGTCGGGCGTCAGGTCCGCGTCGCGAATGATTTCACGACGACCTGTGGAATCTTGCCGGTCGAATTGCGGGGAATGTTATCCACTATCAACAACGGGCGGGGCAGGAATGCGGGATCGATCCGCAGGCGCAGCTCGCGCATGACTTCCTCGGCCGTGAGGTCTGGCGCGACAACGGCTGCAGCGAGCCGTGTTGTGCCTGTAGCCGAGCGGTTGCCGCGCTCCTCGCCGAGGAAAAAGACCCCGTCAAAGACGCCGGGAATCGCGGCCAATTGGTGGTTAAGGTAGGCCAATGAGCTACGCTTGCCGGCAATGTTGATGAGATCGCCGGTGCGACCGCGCAGCAGGAAGCGGTCCGCTGCGGTCCGCTCGATGACATCTCCGAGCGGCGTCGGCGTCTCGAGGTGACCACCCATCGCCCAGGTTCGCCCGTCGCGTTCCTCCAGTGACACCCCGGGCCAAAGCTGCCATTCAGCGCCGGCCGTAGTCCGCCGCGAAGCCAGCTGCCCGGTCTCGGTGGAGCCGTAGATCTCGAGCAGTGGCGCCCCGAAGCGGGCCTCGACTTCGATCGCGAGCGCAGGGTCGAGTGGCGCGGTCGCGCACAGCAGCTGCGCCATCTCGGGCAACCGCACGTTGGCGGCCAGCAGCGCGCGCAAGTGAATCGGCGTGGTGACGAAAATGCGGGGCGGCGGTACCGCCGCAAGCACGCGCACTATGTCTGCCGGGTAGAAGGGCCGCTCGGCGCAAAACGCCTGCCCGGATTGGAGCGCCAAGAGCACGCTCGACTCGAAACCGTACATGTGCTGCGGTGGCACAGTCGCGACCAGGGCGTAACGCCGGCCGTCGTCAATCCCAAGTCGGCGGGCCTCGACCCCGACGCTGGCCACGAGGCGCGCCCAGGTCTTTACATGCGGTACCGGGGTGCCGGTTGATCCAGAGGTAAATACAACGGCGACGCGCTGATCGCCGGGAATAGCGGGCACGCTCCAGATGTCGCGCGCCGCCGCCGGCGTGGCTGGATAGCGCACAACGGGCAGGTTGATCGCCAGCGTGGCATCGTCGGTCAGGCAAACGGCGCCGGGCGCGAAGGCGCGCAGCTGGCGTATCACTTCCGGTACCTGCGTCGGTGGCAGCAGGCTGGTGCAGTTTGCCAGGATCCCCGCCGCAAGACCGACGGCAAACCGATAGCGATCCATACAGGCGTTCAGCACGTGCCCACCTGTGGGCAACAACACAGCAAGCCGCACAGCGTCGGCAAGAAATTCGGCGGCCGTCAGCGGCGCCCCGTGCCGATATGCGACGACCGCATCTGGCGAGCGATGGGTAATGACCGGGATCGCTGCCGTCATCGTGGCGGATCCGCGTCAGGCTCGTCAGCCATGGTGGAGGTCGGCACGGTCGCGCCTGCCATGCCAATAGGCACGGACGCCTGCCAGGATCCCGGCGTGCTGCATGTCTGGCAGTATCCGGCCGCGAACCCCGTACTCAACGATAAACAATGCAGCGATCAACGGCAGTGTGCCGAAGTTCGCGAACGCGGACCACACCCGGAGCGGCGCCAGCATGAAAAGCGCTACCAGAGTAATGGTGACAGCCACAAAGAACAGCGTCCACGTAAGGGTTACAGCCCGCGTATAGCGCACGGCGGCTGGCGACAGTGTCCCGTGGTGCAGGGTCGCCCAATGCGTGCACAACGGCGTGCGCCCCGGGCCCAGCGATCGCCCGAACGTAAAACCGAGGAGCCCGTAAGCAGCAGTCTGCTGCAAGAGGTAAATCCAGGAGTAGTGGCGTGCCAGCAGCGGCCAGAAGTGGTAGACGAGCAGTGTCACGAAGGCACACAGCAGTAGCATGCGGATCCGGCGCCGCGATCGCCAGGCGAGTGCCGCGGCGATCAGTAACGCTGGCGCGACCGCAAGGACCACACCGAGCGCGCAAGTGTTGGAAGTCGAGTTGCTAAGGTGGGCAAGTATTGCGTAGCCGATCGCGATCGCGGCAATGGCCAGTCCGAGGAACCAGGCCCGCGCACGCGGCACTACTTGGTCCTCTGGGCCGCCACAAACTCCGACAGGGCTCTCAGGGAACTGAATATGACGTGGTTCTCGTCCCCGTCCGCCTTCAATTCGACGCCGTACTGCTTCGAGACGACCAGGGCTATCTCCAGGATATCGATCGAGTCGAGACCGAGCCCGTCCCCGTAGAGCGATCCGTCCGGATCGATGTCGGCGGGCGCGATACCGAGATTGAGAGCCTGCGTAATCAGCGTTGCCAGTTCTCGCTGGACACCTGCTGCACCCTCACTTGGCGAATCCTGCAGCAATGTTTCTACTTTCTCTGCCATCGTCCATCCAACGGTTCCGGCACCAGATCGGCCAGTGGCGCTTGCATTATGGGTCATCGTGGAAACGAGTGGGTAAAAGTTGAGTCATTTTGATTCAAAACTGAGGCAGCATGCAGGTGAGGATCTTGAGCCTGAGGTATTCCTCGTC
>JAYUZI010000198.1:0-9860 GCA_043751915.1 Gammaproteobacteria bacterium
CGCAATGGCGCGGTTCGCAGCAATCGGCCCGCGTTGATCGGTCAGCCTGGCGTGGAGCCGGCGCACCTCGGGTCGCGTTAGGTCGGCTGGCCGGTGTCGCCCAATAGCGGGCCGAAGCTGCTCGACCAAGTATTTGTACTCCGCGTGGGTCCGTGGCGCGCGTTTCTTGGCTACCACCGCGAGCCAGCGCGTGAACATCTCGGCAAGGGTACCGGCCGCCTTGCCGCGCTGGCGTTCGACCAATGGATCGACGCCGGTGCGGCGCATCGTGCGCAGCGTCTCAGCCACCGTGTCACGCGCATCGGCCACATTGCGGAAATCGCCCACACGGCCAAGCGACAACAGCCGCGAGCCCCCATGGAAACGATAACTGAGGACATATTGGCGGCCTTGCGCCGGTGTGACTCTCACACCCAGCCCGCGTACCTTCGCGTCCCACAGGACCTGCCGCGAAGCCCCAGAGGGGTTGTAGCGCAGCCTTGCGATCGAGGCGGCAGTGAGATTGGTGGAAGCCAAAGGTCGTGGTCCGTGTCAGCGCCTGTGTCAGCAGACTGTCCGGAAGTATACGGGAATTCCCGGAAACTGAAATGGCTTATTTCGTAGGCCCAGCGTGGGCTTAGGAAACAATGGGAAATTCTCGGAACCGCTCAATCCTGATTACAAATCAGGTGCTCTACCAACTGAGCTACTGCGGCGAATCAGCGATCTATAGTCTTCGCGAAATCGGCGTGCCAGCGCCTATGTCAATTTTGCCTCACCCGGCAGTGGGCTGCACTCATTGCCCACCAGGTGCAGTTGCCGGGCACGCGCCCCAGGCGGGCGGCACAGGGAGATTCAGGCCCTGCACCAGCGCAGTCACGGCTGGGGGCGGTACATCGCTCGCCAACGCGACGTCAAACCAGTATTCCTTCACCGGGTGCGAACGCGCTTCGATGACCGGCTCGAGGCCGGCAGCGCGCACCGCGGCGGCGCGCAGGTTGGCGCCCGTCTGCTCGCTGAACAGCCCGACCGAGACCTGCCCGCTGCTCGCCAGGGCGGCGGCATCGCGAACGCCGGCACGCGCCAACCGCTTGAGGGCACGCGCACGGACGTCGGGGTCACGCAAGTTGTCAACATAGACCCAGTAACCATCTGCGACGTCGGCCTGCACCAGGCGTTCGCGTGGACTGAAATTCCGGGCCCGCAGCGCCGTGCTCACCACCGCGGCGGCGGCCGGATCGGAGAGCGGCCCAAGGCTCGAACAGCGCGCCATCGTACTCGCTGACCCAGCCCCCGGGGTCGAAGTAGACGACAGGGTCGCAGCCGGAGCCGCTGCCGCGGCGGGCAAAGCCGGCGCCAGCTGCAAGGGCGCCGCCACGGTGAGCGCGGCGCGACCGGCGACCGGTTTGTCGATCCAGTAAGACCAGCCGAAGAACAGCAGGTTCGCCAACGCCAGCGTTAGGATCAGTGCGCGCACACGGCTACTTTAACGCGAATCGAGTTTCGCGAGCAGGGCCAGGCCCTGCAGCACCAGATCGTCGGCGCGGACGTGCGCCACGGACAGGAGCGGCGCCACCTGTGCCGCGCCGCCGCCGGCCAGCAGCAAACGGGGTCGACCCCGCAACTCGCTGCGTGCCTCGCGCAGCGCGCGCTCGATGAGCGCGGCGCAGGCCATGGCGCTGCCCGACAGCAGGCCCGCGTGGGTGCTGCGGCCAAAGCGCGCGGCCTTGCGGCCCTTGCTGCGCGCGCGCCCGCCCGCCCGCCGGCGGATGCCGGCGGTGTGGTTCAGGAGCGAATCCACCATCAGCGCCGGTCCAGGAACCAGCAGGCCGCCGCGGTGCCGGCCCTCGGCGTCGAGCAGGTCGAGCGTCAGCGCCGTGCCAATATCGACCACGCACAGCGCGCGTCCCGGGTACCGCGCGCGTGCGCCCAACATCGCCACCCAGCGATCCGCGCCCAGCCGCCAGGTCTGCACGTAGCCGTTGCGCACGCCCGCCGCGCGGCGTGTGCTGCGGACAAACTGCGGCGCGCTCTTGCCCGCCGCGCGTGCGGCGCGCCGGAGCGCGGTTTCGAGCGCCGCGCCCGCGACGCTGCAGACCAGCACGCGCTCGCAGCGCGTACGCAGCACGGTTCGGGCTGCGGCGTTCACGCCGCGCGCATTCCAGGCCAGCGCTCTGGTGGACCCGAGCCGCCCGCCGCGAAGCGTGGCCCACTTGAGACGCGTGTTGCCCGCATCGATCAGCAAAGTTTTCAAGGTTGCACCCTCACCGAGACCTCGCCGGAATGGAACCGTCGCAGCGCACCGCTGCCGTGCACGCACAGCGCACCGTCGGCATCGATGCCGCGCGCGTGACCCACGAAATCGCCGCCCGGCAGCGTAACTGTCACGACGCGGCCGGCAAGCGCGTCGGCCGCGGCCCACTCGTGCGCGAAAGCCAGCAACCCCTGGCGCTCGAATTCCAGCACCCCACGCACGATCTCATCGAGCAGCGTGGCCGCCAGGGCGTTGCGATCACAGGCCGCGACACCCAGGGCCGCCAGATCGATTGGAGCCGCGCCCGCCGCGCGCACGCGGCTTGCCACCGCGGCGCCGAGCGCGCAGTTGATACCGATGCCGATCACGACATGGGCGGGGCCCGCGCTCTCGGCACGCAGCTCGATGAGGATGCCGCCGAGCTTGCCCTCGAGCGCGAGCAGGTCATTCGGCCACTTGAGCCGCACCGGGAGCGGAGCGATAGCGGCCAGCGCCCGCAGCGCACAGACGCCAACGGCGAGACTCAGCGCGGCGGCGCCCTTGGGCAGCGTGGTGAAAGTCCAGCCCAGCGACAGACACAGGGCGCCGCCCGGCGGCGCAAACCACGGGCGGGCGCGGCGCCCGCGACCCGCGCTCTGGTATTCGGAGGCGAGAAAATCGAATTGCCCCGCGGGCAGTTCGCCGTGCGCCGCGTGTGCCGCGGGCGCCAGCAGCGCACTGTTGGTCGAGGCCAGCGACCAGACCACCCGGCCCTGACGCAGCCGTTCGCGTACCTCGGCGGAGAGCTGCGCGCTGATGCGCGCGGCATCGAGCGGCGTGAGCGGTGCGGCAAGGCAATAGCCGCGGTGCGGTGCGGCTTCGATGACCACGCCCAATTCCTCGAGCGCACCGACTGCCTTCCAGACCGCGCTCCGGGTGACACCCTGATCGGCAGCCAGTTGCTCGCCCGAGTGCACCGCGCCGTCGGCCAGGGCGCAGAACACGCGTTGCACCAGCGTCGCGGACGGCTCGTTCACGCCGTGATCTCAGGGATTTCCGCCAGCATGCAGCGTACGCTGCCGCCGCTGATGCGCTCGATGGTCGGCACCGGCACGGCCAGGAGCGAATCCACGCAGCCGTGCAGGCGCTGCAATATCGGTCCCGCGAGCGCGGCGCGCGCCGTAGCCGACATCACCAGCACCGAGGCGTCGCCGAGCGCTTCATCCCAGGTGGCCAGCTCGAGCATGTTGCCGGCAAAGGCCGCTACGGCTGTGCGATCAATTTCGATGAGCTCGCGCCCGCTGTCGCGCAGCTTCGCCACGACGCGCTCCCGGTCGGCCGGCGCAACAGCCTCCGTGCAGGCCATTGCGCAGCGCGCGCCGATCCACATTATCACATTGGTGTGGTAGTAGGGTCGGCCCTGCGCGTCGGTCGCATCGAACACCGCGGCTTCGAAATTCATCGCGCGCGCCCACTCGTGCACCAGCGCCTCGTCGGTGCGCGGCGAGCGGCAGGCGTAGGCAACGCGCGCAACGTGATCGAGCACCAGGCTCCCGGTGCCCTCGAGAAAGCGCCCGGTCTTTTCGTGTGCGGTGAGATCGAGTCGGCGGCGCGGCTGGAAGTCAAAGGCGGCGCAGATCGCGGCGATCAGATCATCGCGGCGCTCGAGCCGCCGGTTGGGCGCCAACATCGGGTACAGCACCAGCGTGCCGTCGGCGTGGAAACTCACCCAGTTGTTGGGGAACAGGGCGTCGGGCTTGGCGGGCACTGCGGTGTCGCGGCCCTGCAGGACGCGTACGCCCTCCGATTCCAGCGCCTGCTTGAGGCCGGCGGACTCGGCGATTGCCAGCGGCCCAGGCGCGCGGCTGCCCGTCCCCTCCTGCTGCTGCATGGCGTTGCTCGTCGCGGTCTCGGCGTTGAAGCCGAATGCTGCCGGCTCGACCATGAAAACCGCACTGGCGCATTGGCGGGCACGGGATTTCATTTATGCTCCAGCAGGCGTCGTGTGCGCTGCATTAAGGAAAACCCAAGACTCCTAAGGCGACAGTCCGCGACCAGAAGACCTCTAATTCATTGAAAGAACTAATGTAAACGCCAAGCGACGCGCAGCCTGGTCCAAGTGTGCGGCGTTTAATTGTGCAACGCATAGCGTCCGAGTTAGCATGCGCGCGCATCTTTAAGGCTTCCCCATCTGTCATCGGATCCAGCCGTGAGCGCAGCCAGAGTCATCCGCAAGTACGCCAACCGCAGGCTCTACGACGCGACCGCCAGCCGGCACGTCACGCTCGAAGATATCCGCCGCCTGATCGCCAGCGGCGAGCGCGTCCAGGTGATCGACGACCGGTCCGGCGAAGACCTGACACGCGCGGTACTGCTGCAGATTATCTCCGAGCAGGAACAATTCGGTTCCCCCGTTTTGAGCGTGCAATTGCTCGAGGGCATTATCCGCTTCTACGGCAATCCTGTGCAGGACATGCTCTCGCACTACCTGGAGCAGAGCCTCGGCACGGTCATGCAGCAGCAGCGCTCGGTGCAGGCGCAGATGGCCAAGGCGATGGAAACGCCGCTGGCGCCGCTCGCGGAACTCACGCGCCAGAACATGGAGATGTGGAGCCGCATGCAGGCGCAGATGCTCGCCGCGCTCAATCCGCACGCTCCGGCCGTGAAGAAGCCTGAGTCTCCCGGGGCACCGCTGCCGCCCGACGATCAATCCCCGAAATAGAGAATTTCCATGGATCTACAGGGCAAGACTGTCACCGTCACCGGCGCCGCGCGCGGCATCGGCCGTGCACTCGCGGAAGGATTCGCCGCCGCCGGCGCCCATGTGGCGCTGATCGACATGCCCTCCGCCGACATGGCCGCCACGCTCGAGGCCTGCGCGGCGCATCGCGTCCAGGCGCGCGCTTACGGCGCCAACGTCACGAACGAGGAACAGGTCAGCGCGACTTTCGACCGGATTGTCAGCGATTTTGGCCGCTTCGATGGCATCGTGAACAACGCCGGCATCATCCGCGACGCGCTGCTGCTCAAGGTCAAGGATGGGGTCGTGACCGGCAAGATGAGCCTGGAGCAGTGGCAGGCGGTCATCGATGTGAACCTGACCGGCGTGTTCCTATGCGGCCGGGAGGCCGCCGCGCGCATGGTTGCGCTCGGCAACGGCGGCGTGATCATCAATATCTCCAGCATATCGCGCGACGGCAACGTCGGGCAGTCGAACTACACCGCAGCCAAAGCGGGCGTCGCCGCCATGGCGGTGGTGTGGGCACGTGAGCTCGCCCGCTACCGGATCCGTGTCGGCGCCATCGCACCCGGGTTTACGCACACCTCGATACTCGATGCCATCAAGCCGGAGATACTCGAAAAGATACTGGCCCCGGTGCCCGTCGGGCGCCTCGGACAACCCGATGAAATCGCCCACGCGGCGCGCTTCATTTTTGAAAACGAATTCTTCACGGGCCGGGTCATCGAACTGGACGGTGGCCTGAGACTGTAGAATGCGTCGCGTTAATATTGGCGCTTCGTGGCATTGAATTAAAATAATGTGTTTCTATTTTTATTGTTACTAATCAATATTATAGATAGTTTTAGAAGTTCGGAATGAGGCCGAAGTCGATTTATCTTGCAGTGCATACAAATCCGCTTTATAATTCGGCTTGTGGTGATCCAGACCCCCAATTCTTCGGAGCACGTGACATGAACACCCGCACTTTCGACCCGACCGCGCTGATCGAATCCTATCGCGATGCGCTGGCCCCCGCCCTCCATGCCCAGCAGGAGGCCCTCAAGGCTTTCGAGCGCATGGCCCGTTACCAGTACGCCGTTGCCGGCGACTACCTCGAGTGGAGCCTCACCCAGGCGCAGGCCGTCCTCGCCGCCAAGAGCCCCGCCGAGCTGGCCGCCACGCAGGCCGAGCTGGGCTCGAAGATCAGTGAGCAGCTGCGCGGCCGCGTGCAGGAACTGACCACGATCACCAGCGAGTCGCAGAGCACGCTGAACCAGTTGTTCAACGAAGCGACGGCCAAGGTCGTCGAACTGTCGAAGAAAGCCGCCTAAGGCGCTGCCCCTGTTGCTGACAGAAACAGGCCCCGGGGTGTTGAAACGCTCCGGGGCCTTCTGCCCATGACAACCGCCCTACAGATCGCCGGCCCGCAGCAATTGGTGCGTGAGGTACGATCGCAGCTCGCCAGCGGGCATGCTGCCCCGGGCACTGATGACTATTTTCGCGCCTGGGCCGACTGGTGCCTGGGTCTCGCCTTGGCGCCGGAAAAACAACTGGCGCTCGCCCAATCGGCCTTTGCCCTGGGTGCCGACACCTGGCGATTCGCATTGCAGGCCGCGACGGGCCGGACCATGGTTCCCGCCACCGATGACGCGCAGTTCACCGGGGCCGGCTGGAATCGCTGGCCCTTTAATCTCTATGCCCACGGCTACAGTCATCTGAAGCAGTGGAGCGCCCAGGCCCTGCAAGCCGCCGCAGGCATGTCGGGCGAGAACGCGCAGCGCCTCGAATTCCTGCAGCGTCAGTGGCTCAACGCGGCTTCGCCTGCGCACTACCTGGCGACCAATCCGCAACTGCTGGAGCAGACGCACGCTGAAGGCGGCGCCAACCTGCTACGCGGCGCGCAGCATTGGCTGGTTGACGCCGCGCGCATGATTGCCGGCGGCGCCGCGCCCGGGACCGAGCATTTCCGGGTTGGCGAACAGGTCGCGATCACGCCGGGCAAGGTCGTGATGCGCAATGAACTCGCCGAGCTGATCCAGTACAGCCCGCAGACCGAAACGGTGCACCCCGAGCCGATCCTGATCACGCCGGCGTGGATCATGAAGTACTACATCCTCGATCTCTCGCCGCACAACTCCCTGGTGCAATACCTGGTCGGACAGGGATACACGGTGTTCATGCTGTCGTGGAGGAACCCGACCGCCGCCGACCGGAACCTCGGCATGGACGACTATGTGCGCCTCGGGCTCCACGCCGCGCTCGACGCCGTGAATGTCATCGTGCCCGGGAAGCGGATCCACGCCGTGGGTTATTGCATCGGCGGCACGCTGCTCGCGCTTGGAGCGGCGGCGCGCGCCCGCCAGGGCGACACACGCATCGGTTCGATAACGCTGTTCGCAGCGCAGACTGATTTCAGTGAGCCGGGCGAACTGGCGCTGTTCATCTCGCCCAATCAACTCGCCACCCTCGAAGCACAAATGCAGCGCGACGGCGTGCTCAAGAGCGAGAGCATGGGTGCGGCGTTCGCACTGCTCCGCGGGGCCGATCTGATCTGGGCGCCGGCGGTCAATCAGTACCTGCGTGGCAAGCGCGCACCACTGAACGACCTGATGGCCTGGAACGCGGACGGTACGCGCATGCCCTGCCGCATGCACAGCGAATACCTCAAGCGCCTGTACCTGCACAACGAACTCGCCACCGGCCGCTTCACCGTGGCAAACGAACCCGTTGATCTCAAACAGCTCACCGTGCCGATGTTCGTCGTCGGCACCGAGACCGATCACGTGGCACCGTGGCGTTCGGCTTTCAAGACCCGCGCGCTGACGCGCTCGGCTGACTTCAGCTTCGTGCTCACCAGCGGCGGCCACAATGCAGGCATCATCAGCGGCCCGGTGAACCCGAAGCGCCGTCACCGCGTGTTTCACTGGACCGACGCCGCGGCGGCCGCCAGCCCAGAGCAATTCCTGGACGGCGCGCAACTGCACGCCGGTTCCTGGTGGCCGACCTGGGAGCGATGGCTCGCCGCACGCTCGACGCCCGCGACCGCGCCCGCGACCGCGACCCCGCCGCCGCCGATGGGCAATGCCGCCGCGGGCTATCCGCCGCTCTGCGACGCCCCCGGCGGCTACGTGCGCGGCTGAGCTGCGACCTGGGAAGATTTTGCCGGCACCGCCCGGGCTTGTTCTTCGAGCCACGCGTTCATGCGCTGCTCGAGCACCGACAGCGGCAGCGCACCGGCGCCCAGCAATTCATCATGGAAGGCGCGCAGGTCGAAGCGCTCACCCAGCCTCGCCCGCGCCCTGGCGCGCAATTCGCTGATCTTCATCTGCCCGATCTTGTAAGCCAGCGCCTGACCTGGCGTAGCGATGTAGCGATCAATCTCGTTGGTGATGTCGAGGTTGGATTTGGGCGCATTGGCCTTGAAGTAGTCTATGGCCTGCTGGCGGCTCCAGCCCTGGGCGTGCATGCCGGTATCGACGACCAGGCGCACCGCGCGCCACATTTCGTAGGTCTTCTGGCCCATCCGGTCGTACGGATCCGCATAGAGGCCCATGTCGTAGCCAAGCTGCTCGGCATAGAGGCCCCAGCCTTCAACGAACGCGGTGAATCCCGCCAGGCGCCGGAACATCGGCTGCCCCGGCATTTCCCTCGCCAGTGCGAGTTGCAGGTGATGGCCGGGCACGGACTCGTGCAGCGTGAGCGGCAGCATTTCCCAGATCAGCCGGGTCTCCGGCTTGTACAAATTGACGTAGAAACGGCCTGGCCGTCGGCCGTCGGCCGACCCGTCGTTGTAGTAGGCCGTAGTCGTGTCCGGCGCCAGACTGCCGGGAATCGGCACGACCCCGTATGGCTCGCGGGGTAGCACGCCGAACACGCGCGTCAATTCCGGATCGATGCGCTTGGCCAGCGCGCGGTAAGCCATCAGCAGTTGCGCGCCGTCGTTGTAATGAAACTTCGGATCGTTGCGCAGGTACGTGAAGAAAGCCGACAGGTCGCCCTGAAAGCCGGTTTCGGCCCGGATCTGCTCCATGTCGGCACGCAGGCGCGCCACTTCCTTCAGGCCGATCTCGTGGATCTGCGCGGCGCCGAGGTCCGTGGTGGTATAGGTGCTGGCGAGGTAGTCGTAATAGGCCTTGCCGTCGGGCAAGTCGCCGGCGGCCACGGATTCGCGGCAGGCCGGCAGGTACGCGCCGTCGAAGAAAGCCTGGAAACGCCGCAGCGCGGGCAGCACGACCTCGCTCACTGCAGCCTTGCCCGCGGCACGCAACCTGTCCTGTTCGGCTGCCGTCGCATTGACCGACATCGCACTGAACGGCGCGAAATAGCTGCTGTCCTCGGGCGCGGTCACGATCTGCGCTGCGATCTGCGGCGGCACACGCTGCATGATTGACTTAGGGGGCAGCCACCCACTGGCCATGCCCTGCCTCATCAGCGCGATGGTCTGGTCGGTGTAGACGCCATAGGCCCTGAGGCGCGCGATCCAGTCGTCGTAGTCCTTGACGCGCTCGAATCGCACCAGCTGCAGGACCCGGTCGGCAAGCAGGTGTACGCCTCCCTGCTGAGTCACCGGCATCTGCTCTTCATGAAAGCGGAAGCCGGCAATCTTTTCGTCCAGCTCGCGCAGATAGATGTCGTAGTTGAGCTGGTCGGCGGCGCTGAGGTTCTTGCGGCCTATCGACAGCAAGGCGGCGCGCGAGTCGCGAACTGCCTGCTGGCTGGCGGCCAACGCCGCGGGACGCAGATCGGGTAACCGGTCGTTGTACCGATCGTCACCGACATAGCTGGCGGTGAGTGGCTCTTCGCGCAGCTGCCGTTGGTAGTCCGCATCGAACAGGGCGCGCAACGCAGCGCTCGCCCCGGCGCCCGACGCCGCGTGCGCCGCAGCGGCCAGCGACAACAGGCCGAGCGCCAGGATGCGCAAATGCC
>JAYUZI010000199.1:0-3817 GCA_043751915.1 Gammaproteobacteria bacterium
AACGGATCGCCGTGCGCGCGATGGCGATAGTGGCAGCGCAGCGTGCCCGCATCGCGCTGTGAATGGTAGAGCTCCTGCCGGCCGAGCCCATAGTCGAACAGCAGGATGCCGCCCGATTCGAGCACCGCCGCCAGGGCGGCGAGCCACGACCCCGCTCGCGTACCTAGCTCACCGCGGTAACCTGCCGCCCACGGCTCGGCGAGCGAGCCGGACAGCAGCGCGAGTTCAGCCTGCAACGCCGCCGGCGCCGGCCGCTCGGCCCAGACCGGGTCACCGTGCGCATCGAGCGCCACGCCGCGTTCCGCGTAGCCGTCAACGGTCACAGTGAAACACTGGAACGGCAGCGCGTCGGCGACTTCGTTGGCGAGGATCACGCCGCGCAGCGCGCGCCGGGGTAGCGTATCGAGCCATTGCACCCGTGCATACAGCGGCGGGGGCAAGGCGCGCAGCAACGCGTGCTGCCGCTCGCGCAGGTCCGCGCTCACTTCCAGGATCAAATAGCGCTCGGGCAGCGCGCCCAGTTCGTCGAGCCGCAGCAGCAACACCTTGGCCAGCGCGCCGCTGCCGGCGCCGAGTTCCAGCAGGTCGCCGCCGCCAGCGAGCAACGGTGCGACGGCCCGCGCCACACAGGCGCCGAACAGCGGCGAGAGTTCCGGCGCCGTGGTGAAATCGCCCGCGGCGCCGAATTTCGCGGCGCCGGCGCTGTAGTAGCCGAGGCCGGGTGCGTACAGCACCTGCTCGAGGTACTCATCGAACCCGATCCAGCCGCCGCGCTCACTGATCCGCGCGCACAGGCCGGCCAGCACGGCGGCGGCGTGTGCGCGCTGCGCCGCGTCGAGCTCGGGCATTGTGATTGCAGGCATCGGCGTCATAAGCTTGCGGCATGGGAGCCGCGCAACAAGCACTCGCTGGTCAGACCGCTCTGGTCACGGGGGGCGCGCGGCGCGTCGGAGCGCAGATCGTACGGCATCTGCACGCCGCGGGTGCATGCGTTGCGATTCACTGCCACCGTTCGCAAACCGACGCCGAGGCGCTGGCTGTGGAACTGAACGCGCAGCGCACCGGCTCGGCGGCGGTCTTCAGCGCCGATCTCTTGCGGACCGATACGCTGCCGCCACTGGTGACGGCCGTGGCTGCCCGTTTTGGTGGCCTGCATATCCTGGTCAACAACGCCTCGAGTTTCTATCCGACGCCGCTCGCGACGGTGACGCCCGCGCAATGGACCGATCTGATGGGCACCAATCTCGCCGCACCGCTGTTCCTGGCACAGGCGGCGGCGGGCGAATTGAAGCGCGCCCGCGGACTCATAGTGAATATTGCCGATATTCACGGCCTGCGCCCACTGCCCGATTACCTCGTCTACTCCACCGCCAAGGCGGCGCTCATCCATCTGACCCGGGGGCTGGCGCGCGAACTCGCTCCAGAGGTACGGGTAAACGCCATCGCACCAGGCCCGGTGCTCTGGCCGGAAGCCGGCCTCGACGAGGCGCAGCAGCAAGAGATCATCAGCCGCACGCTCCTCGAACGCGCCGGCTCGCCTGCGGATGTGGCGCGCGCGGTGCGGTTCTTCGCCACCGACGCACCCTACGTCACCGGCCAGATGCTCGCGGTGGACGGCGGCCGGAGCTTGCGCTGGTAAAGACGCGCGCGCCTGCTACGGCGCCGTCAGGCATTGAGATCGAGCGGCGTTTGCTCGAGCGTGTGCGACGCACGCGCCAGCTCGCGCCAGTGATCGCCGATCTCCCGCCCGCTCAGCGGGTGACGGAGAGCCCCGGCAATTTCCGCCAGTGGCCGCAGCATGAAGCTGCGGCGCAGCAGGTCCGGGCGCGGCAGGCGGTACGCTGCGGTCTCCGCCACGAGTTCACCGTACAGCAGCAGGTCGATGTCCATCACGCGTGGCGCCCATTTCGGGTCGTCGCGCCGCCGGCCGCACAGTTCCTCGACTGCGTGGCAATGCGCGAGCACGGCGTCGACCGGTTCGTCGGTATCGAAACCGGCTACCGCGTTGTAGAAATCAGCGCCTTCGAAGCCAAAGGCCGGGTTGCGGTAGCAGGAGGAAAAATAAGCCCCGGGGAAGCGCCGCCGCAGTTCACGGGCCGCCAGCGGGAACCAGCGCTCCGGCGCGACGTTGCCGCCGATTGCCACGTAGACCCGGGGCATGGTCGCTGTGTCCGTCTACGCGCCGGCGGCGAGATCGGCGCGCCGCCGCTCTATAGTGACGCCGATGTCGCGCGAGTGGCGGATCGCGCCCGGCTTGTTGAGACTGATGCGGATCCACTCCAGCCTGAATTCCTCGAGCAGCAGCAGGGCCAGGCGATGCGCCAGGGTCTCGATCAGCTGGAACTGCGACTCGCCCACATAGGCCAGCACGCGCTTGGCGATCTGCTTGTAATCGACCGTGTCGGCCACCGCGTCGCTGGCCGCCGCGCGCGCGCAATCGGTCGGGAACTCGAGGTCGAGCACGACCTTCTGCTGCACGCGCCGTTCCCAGTCGATAAAGCCGATGATGCAGTGGCATTCCAGCCCGCGCAAAAAGATCCGGTCTTCGGTAGTCGTATTCATGCTTCTCCACTCATTCCAGCCCGCGGCGGTCGCAGTTCCGCGAGCGGCCAGCGGGCGCGGACGCCGAGGCCGGCATCGCTCCGCTCGCCCGCTTTCAGTCGCATCAGACCCGCAACCGCGATCATGGCGGCATTATCCGTGCAAAATTCCAGGCGTGGGAAGAAAGCCTGGCCGCCCTGGGCTGCGAGCGCTGCCGTCAGGCGGCTGCGCAGCTCGCGATTGGCGCCGACGCCCCCGGCGACCACCAGTTGCGAGAGGCCCGTGGCCTCGATGGCACGCAGCGTCTTGACGCACAGGGTATCGACGATGGCGTCCTGGACGCCGCGGGCGAGGTCGGCCCGGCGCTGCTCATCGAGCGGCTGCGCCCGGACGGCCAGCGCCACGGCGGTCTTGAGCCCCGAAAAACTGAATTCAAAACCCGGCCGGTCGAGCATCGGCCGCGGCAGCGGACAGGCCCCGCTCCGGCCCTGCGCGGCCAGGTCCGCGAGCTGCGGCCCGCCGGGGTAAGGCAGCCCGAGGAGTTTCGCGCTCTTGTCAAAGGCTTCGCCGGCGGCGTCGTCCCGGGTCTCCCCCAGCAGCCGGTAGTCCCCCAGGGCCCGCGCCTCGATCAGCATCGTGTGGCCGCCGGACACCAGCAGCGCCAGGTGCGGAAATTGCGGGGCCGGGGACTCCAGGAGCGGCGCCAGCAGGTGGCCTTCCAGGTGATGGATGCCGATGGCCGGGAGCCGCCAGCCATAGGCCAGCGAGCGCGCCAG
Organism: Gammaproteobacteria bacterium; assembly: GCA_043751915.1. GTDB lineage: Bacteria > Pseudomonadota > Gammaproteobacteria > Steroidobacterales > Steroidobacteraceae > FEN-1191. Next base: position 3,318 of record JAYUZI010000199.1, read on the forward strand.
GGCCGCGCCGCACAGCAGCGCGCCGACCAGCCCGGGACCGGCCGTGTAGGCGATTCCCTGCAGTTCCTCCGGCCGCGTGTCCGCCGTGGCCAGGGCATCGCGCACCAGGGGCAGCAGGCGCTGGACATGATCGCGCGAGGCCAGCTCCGGAACCACGCCGCCGTAGATCCGGTGCAGGTCGACCTGGCTCCACAAACCGTGCGCCAGCAGGCCACGGTGCTCGTCCAGCACCGCGACGGCGCTTTCATCGCAGGAAGTTTCAATGGCAAGGATACGCATGGGCGACCTTTGCGAAGTATGACCCATGGCAGCCGGGCCCAAGGGAGGCAAGTCCATCCAGTCTTTGCCTTTTCCCTCCAGCCTCTTTAGAATCGCGGCCCCGACACTGCCTGGGCCGTCTCCAAACGGCTTCAAGATCAAGAGGTTGAGTTCGATGCCGAGCGTCCGAATCCGGGAAAACGAGTACTTCGATGCCGCCCTGCGGCGCTTCAAGCGCGCCT
>JAYUZI010000200.1:0-3670 GCA_043751915.1 Gammaproteobacteria bacterium
TGACCCCCGCGGACATGGAACAGGAATTTCGCACGCTCGGCGGCCACTGGCATCACGCCGAACTGGCGCTCGACCAGTTCTTTGCGGTGCGACCGGTACCTGGCGCGACCCAGCACCGCACACCGCTTCCGGGCTACTACCTGTGCGGCGCGGGCTGCCATCCGGGCGGCGGCGTCATGGGCATTGCCGGCCGCAACGCCGCGCGGCAGGTCATTTCGCAGGAGCGCCGCACATGAGCGAACCCACGGACCCGCCGTCGCACTTCCGGCAGCCCCTGCTGCCGACGCCATTTCACCAACGTGCCCGCGAACTCAGTCAGGTCGACAGCTTCGTTCCCTGGGCCGGATACACCACCGTCGACGTGTTCAGCACGATGGAGCAGGAATATTTCGCGATCCGCAACGCGACCACGCTCTTCGACCTGACGCCGATGGTCAAATACCGGATCGCGGGTCCCGACGCCAGCCGCTACCTCAATCGCCTGGTGACGCGCGACCTGCGCAAGCTCAAGGTCAATCGCGTCAGCTACTGCGTCTGGTGCAACGATGCCGGGCACATCATCGACGATGGCACCGTGTTCCGGCTGGGCGACAATGAGTACCGGCTGTGCACGGCCGAGCGGCAACTCGACTGGCTGCTGGACTCCGCCATCGGCTTCGACGTGCAGATCAACGAAGTAACCGCCGACATCGCTGCGCTGGCCATGCAGGGGCCGACTTCCTGCGCGGTGCTCAAGAAGTTCGGCCTCGCCGGTATCGAACGCCTGAAGCCCTTTGAATTCGGGTTCTTCGAGGCGGCCGGCCTGGATCTGATGGTCTCGCGCACCGGCTTTACCGGCGACCTGGGCTACGAATTGTGGGTCGATCCACAGCACGCCACCGCACTGTGGGATGGCCTGATGGCGGTCGGCGGCAGTCGCGGGATTCGCGCCATCGGCTCCCGGGCGCTCAACATGGCCCGCATCGAGGCGGGTTTCCTCGCGCCGAAGGTCGATTTCATCTCTGCGGAGAGCACGGTGCGCATCGGCACCAGCCGTTCGCCCCTCGAGCTGGGCCTGGCCTGGCTCGTGGACTTCGACAAAGGGCATTTCACCGGGCGTCGGGCGCTTGTGGATGAGCGCCGCCGCGGGCTGGAGCGGCAGTTGGTGGGCCTCGACATCACCGGCAACAAACCAGCCGCCAACGCCTTGCTTTACGCTGAGCAGAAAGGGCGCACCGTTGTGGGCAGCGTCACTTCGGCGCTGTGGTCGCCAACTTGCAAACGCAATATCGCGCTTGCTATGGTCGAAGCGCCGCACTTTGCCATTGGCACGAGGGTGTGGGCGGAGGTCTATCTGAGCCGCGAGCTGATCTGGGAGCGCCGCATGTGCCGGGCACAGGTGGTCGAGAAGCCCTTTTTCGCCCCGGAACGGCGGCGACTGACTCCGCCCGCGGATTTCTAGATGGCTCTGCCGGATCCGAAGCAGCTCGCCGACCGGCCCTGGCTCGATCCCAACGCCGCGCCCCAGGTGGTGATCGCGGGCGTCAGCAAGACTTTTCCTGGCGTTACCGCCGTGGACAATGTCAGCCTGCGAATCTTCAAGGGCGAAATGTTCGCGCTCGTCGGCGCTTCCGGCTGCGGCAAGACGACCCTGCTGCGGATGCTGGCCGGGTTCGCCCAGCCCAGCGCGGGCCAGATCACCATCGATGACGCGCTCATGAACGACGTGCCGCCGCACGAGCGGCCGGTCAACATGATGTTCCAGTCCTATGCGCTGTTCCCTCACATGACGGTCGAGAGCAACGTCGGCTACGGCCTGCGCCGCCTGCCACTCGAACCCGCGGTCAGGCAGCAGCGAATCCAGGCGGCGCTCGACATGGTGCAGCTGGGCGCCCTGGCGAAACGTCGCCCGCACCAGCTATCGGGTGGGCAGCGCCAGCGCGTGGCGCTGGCGCGCGCGCTTATCCGGCGCCCCAAGGTACTGCTGCTCGACGAGCCCCTGAGCGCGCTCGACAAGAAGCTGCGCGAGCAGACCCAGTTCGAATTGATGAACATCCAGTACAAGGTGGGCACGACCTTCATCTTCGTCACCCACGACCAGGACGAGGCGATGGCGCTCGCCACGCGCATTGCGGTCATGGACCACGGCAAGGTGATCCAGGTCGGCACGCCGGCCGAGATTTACGAATTCCCGCAGACACGCTTCATCGCCGATTTCATCGGCACGACGAATTTCTTCGAGGGCACGGTGACCGAGGTCAGTTCCGGCCAGGTGCGCGTGCACAGCGAGGAGGCCGGTGGTGAACTGCTGGTCGATGACCTCGGGCAGGTCAACACCGGCCAGCGCGTCTGGGTTGCGCTGCGACCTGAGAAGATCCGCCTCAGCAAGGAAGCGCCTACCGGCGAGCGTATCAACCGGCTGAAGGGCGTGGTCGCCGAGCTCGGATATCTGGGCAACCGATCGACGTATCGCATCCGCACGCCCTCGGGCAAGATCCTGACGGTGCTGGGCAAGAACGAACAACGTACCTCGGAATGGTCCATCGACTGGAGCGACGAGGTTTACCTGAGCTGGAACGCCAACGCAGCCATTGTGCTGCAATCCTAGGGGGTCGATCATGAATACAATTTGTCTGGGTATCTGCCGCAGGTATTTACTCCGCGCCGGCTTTGCGGGGCTGGCGTTGGGCCTGGGTTGCGCTGTTCCAGCCCAGTCGCAGACGGCTGCCAAGCCCGTGGCCGGCGAACTGGAGGAAATCACCGTCACCGCGACCCGCCGCTCCGAGGCGCTGAGCAAAGTTCCCATCAGCGTCACGGCGATCAACCAGGAGTCCCTGGATGCGCGCGGCATGAAGGACTTCCAGGATATCGCCCGATTCACGCCCGGCGTGACCATCGACTACTCGATCACCAATGCAATCTCGATCCGCGGCATTTCGTCTTCCGGAGGTGCCGGCACCACGGGTATCTATCTGGACGACACGCCGATCCAGATGCGCAGCGTAGGCTTCAACCCGGACGACACCCTGCCCAAGACCTTTGATCTGGATCGCGTCGAAGTCCTGCGCGGTCCGCAGGGCACGCTGTTTGGCGCGGGCTCGGAGGGCGGGACGGTGCGTTACATCCTCGCCGCGCCCAAGCTCCATGGTTCGAGCACCTATGTGCGCAGCGAATTATCCACGACCACCGGTGGGCAGCCGAGCTACGAGTTGGGGGTGGCCCACGGGGCGACTCTCATCGACGGGCGGCTGGGCATCCGCGCCAGCGCCTGGTACCGGAACGATGGCGGCTGGATCGATAGGGTCGACCCGACCACCAGGGCGCTTACGGAGCGTTCTGCCAACCATGGCGATGCCTATAACTTGCGGCTGGCGGCCGTCTGGCAGCCACTCGCGAACTTCACCGTCACGCCCAGCATCATCTACCAGAACATCAACAAGCACGATGAATCGACCTACTGGCCGGCGTATTCGAACCCGGGTTCCGGGCACTTCAACAACGCGACGCCGGAGCGACTGCCGGTCAAGGACAAGTACTACCTGCCGGCGCTCAAGCTGGAATGGGCCCTGGCGCACAGCCAGCTCATCGCCAACACTTCGTACTTCTCGCGGAACGAGGATACGGCGTACCAGGGCACGGTCTACGATCTCAATTACTACCAGTCGCTGGGTTGGCTGGGAAATCCGCGAAA
>JAYUZI010000201.1:0-2613 GCA_043751915.1 Gammaproteobacteria bacterium
GCAGCCGCGCACTTCAGCGGCCAGCGCTTCCCAGGTGCCGGTAGCCGGCCGGCGCGCCACCCAGCGATCGATGCCCAGCGCCTCCAGATACTGCAAACGGCGCGCCGCGTCGGCCCTCATCCTAGGGCCGCTCGGCACGCTGCATGCGGCGCAGGCGTCGCCAGATCCAGACCAGCGGTGGCACCAGCGCGTAGCAGCCGAAACTCAGCAGCAGCGCGCGCGAGGGGTCGCCGGCGATGACGATGAACACGACCACTACGGCTGTCACCAGCGAGACAAAACGCACGGGCTTGGTCAGGTCGATATTCTTGAAGCTCGGGTAGCTGAAGGGGCTCACCATCAGCGCGCCGGCGAGCGCGGTCACGGTGAAGGCGATGATCAGCCCCGCGAGACCCGGCTCGCGCCATTCATTGAAAGCCCAGATGAACCCGGAAACGAGCGCCGCGGCCGACGGGCTCGGGAGTCCTTCGAAATAGCGCTTGTCCGTGGTGCTGATGCGCGTGTTAAAGCGCGCCAGGCGCAGCGCGGCGGTGACCGCGTAGAAGAACGCGGCAAGCCAGCCGAGCCGCCCCCAGGCGCCGCCGTATTCGGTGATGCGCGCCACGCCCCATTGGTAGGCCACGATCGCCGGCGCGACGCCAAAGGCGACCATGTCCGCGAGGCTGTCGAACTCCTTGCCGAAGGCGCTTTCGGTGCCGGTCAGCCGTGCGACGCGCCCGTCGAGCCCGTCAAACAGCATGGCCACGAACACCGCCATGCCGGCGCGTTCGAAATTGCCGTCGATGGCCGCGACGATCGCGTAGAAGCCCGAGAACAGGCAGCCGGTCGTCAGCAGGTTCGGCAGCAGGTAAATGGCGCGTCGGCGCGGCCGCGCGGCCCGTTCGGGATCTGAATGTGCCATGAGCCGCGCATGATAGGTGCCCGCCCCGGCGGCGTCCAACCGGCGTCCGACCCGAGTCCGACCTGCTAGGATTGTCGCCCATGCGACTGAGTCAATACCCGATCAATACCACCAAGGAGACGCCCGCCGAGGCGGAAGTCCTGAGCCATCAGCTCATGCTGCGCGCCGGCATGATCCGCCGCGTCGCCGCGGGCATCTACAGCTGGTTGCCATTCGGCCTGCGGGTGGTGCGCAAGGTGGAAAACATCATCCGCGAAGAGATGAACCGGGCCGGGGCGCTCGAGATCCTGATGCCCGCAGTACAGCCGGCCGAACTGTGGCAGGAGTCGGGCCGCTGGGGCGAATACGGCCCGGAACTGCTGCGCCTGAAGGATCGCCATGACCGGGATTTCGTCGTCGGGCCGACCCACGAAGAAGTGGTCACCGATATCGCGCGGCGCGAGCTGCGCAGCTACCGCCAGCTGCCGGTCAATTTCTACCAGATCCAGACCAAGTTCCGCGACGAAGTGCGGCCGCGCTTTGGCGTCATGCGTGGCCGCGAGTTCATCATGAAGGATGCCTATTCCTTCCACGTCGACGAGGCGTCGATGGCGGCGGGCTACGAAGCGATGCGCGCGGCCTACACGCGCATGTTCACGCGCATGCAGCTGAACTTCCGCTCCGTCCAGGCCGACACCGGCGCGATCGGTGGCAGCGCTTCCGAGGAGTTCCAGGTGCTGGCCGATTCGGGCGAGGACGCGATCGCGGTCAGCGACGGTGATGGTTTTGCGGCCAATGTCGAACTCGCACCGGCAGCGGCGCCCACGCAGCCGCGCGCCGCGCCCGGCCAGGCGCTCGAGCAGATTGCGACGCCGCGCATGAAGACCATTGCGGAGCTCAGCGCCTTCCTCGCCACGCCGCGCGAGCGCTGCCTCAAGACCCTGCTGGTCGACGGCGTCGGGGGCGGCGTGGTCGCGCTCATGCTGCGCGGCGATCATGAGCTCAACGCCGTCAAGGCGCAGAAACTGCCGGGGATCGCCAGCCCGCTGCGCATGGCCAGCGCGGCCACGGTGCAGGCGGCGACCGGGAGCGAGCTGGGGTTTCTGGGCCCCATCGGCCTCAAGTGCCCGATCTACGCCGATCAGGCGGCGCTCAACATGGCGGATTTCGTCTGCGGCGCCAATGCGCTGGACCTGCACCTGCGCGGCGTCAACTGGGGACGCGACCTGCCCGAGCCCGCGGCGGCCGACCTGCGCAACGTTGTGGCTGGCGACCCGAGCCCCACAGGCCAGGGGAAGCTGCAGATCGTGCGCGGCATCGAGGTCGGCCATATCTTCCAGCTGGGCCGCAAGTACAGCCAGGCGATGAAGGCCACGGTGCTGGATGAATCGGGCCAGGCGGTCACGATGCTGATGGGCTGTTACGGCATTGGTGTGACGCGCATCGTGGCGGCCTCGATCGAACAGAATCACGATGAGCGCGGCATAATCTGGCCCGAGCCTTTGGCGCCTTTCCATGTGGTACTCATTCCGCTCAATCTGCAAAAATCCGCAAGGGTGCGCGCAACCGCCGATGCACTCTATGCGGAACTGGCCGCGGCCGGCGTCGAGGTGCTGTACGACGACCGCGACGCACGCCCCGGTGTCAAATTCGCCGACGCCGAACTGCTCGGCATTCCGCACCGCCTGGTGCTGGGCGAACGGGGGCTCGAGGCCGGCAGCTGCGAATACCGC
>JAYUZI010000202.1:0-3138 GCA_043751915.1 Gammaproteobacteria bacterium
CCCAAAACCCCGCGCAAACCCAGCGCACACTCCGCACCCGGACCAAATCCGATAGACCCGCCGTTTCCCTCGTACCCACGTCCGAACCGTACGTAGCCCTGTGCAACGTCCTGGATCGGACTTCCGCGTACGGAGATCGTCTGGATCGACCCCTCGACGTGCTGATTCTCGCTCGCTATCACTTCGAACTACAGCCGCTTCGCGACGCGCTTTCGGCTGAAACTGCCAGAAATTGGCCGCGACTCAAAACCCGCGTCGCCAGCGCGCACCAGGCCAAGGGTTCGGAAGCGGACGTCGTCGTGACTGTCGGTCTACAGCAAGGCCGAAACGGCTTTCCCGCCGAAAAGACGATCGACGCGTTCGAAGAGGCGTTCCTTCCGCCCCGCGAGCCCTACCCCTACGCTGAAGAGCGACGGCTCTTCTACGTCGCATTGACGCGTGCTCGAAAGCGCGTCTACCTCGTCTACGATCGGGCCCAATGCTCTGCCTTCGTCGACGAGCTTGCTGATCTTGCCGGCGCCGTCACTCGCGGGGAAATCCGCGGCGCGTTCATTCAGCCCCCGTTCCCGCGAGTGAGTTGCCCCGGCTGTGCCACCGGGCAGCTACAGACGAGGCAAGGGACCAATAACGCCTTCCACGGCTGCTCCCGATTCCCACGATGCAGTTATGCGGAGCGCGGCTGCGGCGTCTGTGGCGGAATACTGCTGCGAGCGGGCCGCTATCGCGTGTGTGCCGACCCGACCTGCCCTGGCGTGCACCTCGCCTGTTCAGCTTGCGGGTCATCGATGGAGGTTCGCACTGGAAAGACCGGGGCGTTCTACGGTTGCTCAAAATACGGGAGCAAGGATCCGGACCGCCAGTGCTCGAATACAGAGCAAATGATGGCGCTTCCCCAGGCGCCTGGCTTGCGTGCAAAGTATGGTGCGATTCAAGTTGACTAGCGCGTTTCCAGGAGCAGAGCCCAAGCTCTCGGCAATTCGATACCGGTACCCTACGGTAAGCTGGCGAGCGCCCGGAACCGTTCGAGAACCTGCGGTACCCGCGCTTGCGTACCGGCGTCCCCGGCCAGGTGACCGGGCACCGCGGTGACGAATGCATCGATCGCCATCAACGCTGCGAATTTGGCGCGCAGATACTCGCGTACCGTCTCGGGCGCTGCTCGAACCTCGTCCACGAGCTCAAGGCGGCCGTCGACGACGGTCACAATGTCCTCAAGATCGTGGCTCGCCAGGTGATCGCTGCGGCCACGATCCTTGAACGCCTCGAGTTTGGTTGCGATGAAGAGCGGCGCCGTAATGAGCTGAATCGTTGCATCCCGCGCAACGGGGTACGGCTGCGCGGTCGCCACGGCAAGCGGATACCAGCGATTGCTGAAGCCCAGCAGATGAGGCTCCGAAGGCATCACGTCGAGCTGCAGTCCAGGCGCCTGCCATCGACAGATCGGCGCGTCCGGCGAGGTGTCGCGCACGAATCCGCTCCCCTCCAGGCGCGCCTCCACCGCGTAATAGTCCCGGATCGTCGCAACCTGCACGACGACGTCCACGTCGGTCGTCACGCGAATCGCCTGCGCGCGCGTTGCGGTGATGAGCAGTCCCGTTGCACAACCGCCGACAAACACCAGCTCGTCATTGAGATCGCCCAGCCGGGCGACCGTCAGCCGCAGCAGCGCGAGATTCGCCTCGAAGCCGGGATCCCTGACGCTCACTTCAAACGTTCCTCGAGGTACCGGGTAGCAAGATCACGCTCACGAGCCTGGCCGATGCGCAAAGCATCGAATAGAGCCAGCAACTCATACAGTTGCGGGTCCTCGAGCGCCGCACGCACTGCACCGGGGTACATCGGCAGCAACGCCTCGCCACGAACTGTGCCGTCAGCATCTGGCCACACTGGCGGCAATGCGTCCGCGCCGACGCTGCGTCCCAGCAGCGGCGCAACGGCGTGCGCGGTCGGCACACCGATCGTGACGACGCCCCGCACCGGCGGATAGGCGTACACGGCGCCGCGCACGATGAAGCTTTGCAGCGCCGCGATCACCGGCCGGATCCGACCATCGATATCGGTGGCGAGCCGCGCCGCGAGCAACCGCTGCACGGCCGCGTGCGCCTCGAATGCCGACAGGTGCAGGGACTTGCCCAGGTTGGCGTACGACAGCTTCTCAGAGCCGAGTACGAAGAGCTTCAGCGCAACGACCAGATCCTGGGGTTTGAGCACCCACTGGCGGTGTGCGGCTCTGCGCATGGCGGCCGTGTTGGAATGGTTGGATTGTGCGTTCATATGCTATATGCGTATAGCATACATGAACAACTATCTACTTAACAAGCTGGCGGTGTTTATCTATTCAATCTGCGGTTTGCGGTTTGCATATGGCGCTGGCGATGAGCGCCACCGGATCAAGCGATCGCGCCGCCGCCCTTCGCCAGAGCCGCCGTTTTGCGCTCATCGGCAGCGGCGCGCTGCGCGTGCTCGTGGCCCCACGGGAAGATTCGTGTGGAAAGTGGTCATAGCGAAGCCGTTCGGCCGTCGGCGGTAGGAATTGCGGCCTTTTAGGACTTTCGCGCCCGGACCTGTATGCGGGGCAGGGGAGGTCAAGGTCGCTTGGCGACGACTTTTCCATTTTCCCAGACGTAGATCGGTGTGCCAAAGCGCCGCGCCGTGCGACGGGCCTCGGCGGCTGCGCGGACGAGGGCGCGTTCCACGCGCTTCTGGCGAGTTCGGCGATGGCGCGTATGGCGGCCGGAAAGCGCTCCAGACGCGAACGGATGGCGAGGAGTTCTCGCTCTTCGACGATCGACAGCGCGCGGGGTTGCCGGCCGGCACGCTCGATGTCGGCCTGGCGCTTTACTCAGCAGTCACGAATATAGGCGACAGATGGAGCGTCGAAGAATGATCGGACCAACTTTGGGTCGTCGCGAACGTCCGCGAGCTGTTGGTCGATCCGTCCGGCGAGCTTCTCGCCCTGTTGCAGCGGTCTTCGTGCAGTACCGGTCCGTTTGACATGGCTCCAAACCAATTCATCCGGATTCAACTCCGGGGCGTAGCCGGGTAGGAAATGCAGGCTCAGCTTCCCTTCGGTGGATTCAACGTAGTCGCGAACGACTCGGGTCTTGTGTGCGGGCAGGCTATCGAGAACCAACCGCA
>JAYUZI010000203.1:0-3659 GCA_043751915.1 Gammaproteobacteria bacterium
GCGTGAGCGAGCTCTTCGCTTGAGACCGCGCCTTCGGCGCGCAACGGCTCGCGGCGCGCGAGGTCGTTGCGGGCGCGTTCGAGCGACAGCTGGCGCGCATGTAGTTCCGCCACTGCCTGCAGCTGCTGGGCATACAGCGCGCCGATCTCGCGCGCCGTGCGCGCAAGCGTCGCCTCCGCGGCACCGACCGCCACGCGGGCATCGGCCGGATCGAGTTCCACCAGGAGTTCACCCGCGGCGACGCCCTGCGTGTCGTCGGCATGGACCGCGATCACGGTGCCGGGCGCCTCGCTGGTCAGAGGGATGACATCGCCAGCGACGTAGGCATCGTCGGTGGACTCGTAATGTCGCAGCATCAGGAACCAGTACGCGCCCCAGCACAGGGCCAACGCGACCAGCACCACGCCGAATACCGTGAAGGCGCGCTGGCGCGTCGCCGCCGCGGTGGAAGTCGGTTCGGTCACGTAGTACCCCTGGAGACGATCAGAACTGGTGTGGGTGGATCGAGCGGACTGCCGCCGAGCGCTGCGATCAGGGCGACGCGGGCGGTCGCCGCCGAGCACTGCAGCGTGACGAGCACGCGCCGCGCCGCGAGCAGCCGCAGCCGCGCCTCGAGCACGGCGACTTCACCTGTGAGGCCCGCATCGCGCCGCGCGACGGCCAGTCGGTGGGCGCCGTCGACGATCTCGACGCGCGCACGCGCGTCGTCGACTTCGAGCAGCGTGGCTGCGAGGATCGCCAGCTGGTCGGCTGCCTCGCGCACCGCGGTAAGCACGGTCGCATGGTAGGCCGCGATGGCGAGGTCTACGTCGGCACCCGCGCCGTGCAGCTCGCCCCGCAGCCGGCCAGCGTCGAAGATCGGCAGGGCGGTGTTGACCCCGGCCCCTAGGGTGCGCGCCGGTGCCGACAGCAGGTCGGCGAGGCCGAAGGCGTCAAAGCCCGCGAAGGCGCGCAGGTTGATCTGCGGATACGCGGCCCGGCTGGCGGCATGTTCGAGCGCAGTCAGCGCCTGCACGCGCGCCAGCGCGCTGCCCACGTCGCCGCGGCGCAGCAGTAGGTCGCCCGGCAGTGCAAGGGGCAGCGCAAGTTGCGGATCCAGGCGCAGCTGCGGCCGGCCGATGGCGGCGTAGCCGGACGCGCCCTGGCCGGACAGGGCCGCGATCCGGTGTACTGTGATCTGTACGCGCGCCGCCGCCTCGCGCGCCTCGACACGCATGTCCGCAAGGCCCGCAAGCGCTGCCCGCTCTTCGATGGCGGTGTCAAGCCCGGCGCGGACCCGCGACTGCACCAGCGCCAGGAGCCGCGCGCGCGCCTCGCTGGTATCCTTTGCAAGATCCAACAGTGCATGATCGCGGTCGAGTTCGAGGTACTGGGACGCCAGCGACACCTCGATGGCCAATCGTGCCGCGCGCACCTCGATGCCACGGACACGCACGCCCTGCTCGGCGGCCTCGATCCGGTCGCGCTGCCGACCCCAGAAATCAAGATTCCAGCGGACCGCCGCCTCGGCCGTACCATTCCAGAACGTACCGCCACCGTACGGCAGCGGGTAGAACGACCGGGCGCTGAGGCGTTCGCGCGCCTCGTCGGCGGTCACGCCTGCCTGCGGGCGCAGGGTGCTGCCCGCCACGGTTGCCTCGGACTGCGCGCGGTTGAGCCTCGCCAGCGCTTCGGCCAGCGAAGGGTTGTCGCGCAGCCCACGCTCGATCAGGCCGTCCAGCTGCGAATCGCCGAAGCCCTGCCACCACTGGGCCGCAATCGGCGGCGTCGCCGTCTCGCCCAGACCGACGTCCGCGGGCTCGACCGGCGGAGGCTGTGCCGGATGGGTCGGTCCCAGCGCGCAACTGCCAAGCATCAACGTGAGCAGGGCGATGAAATGCCTGCCCATCACGATCGCACGCGCGTAGCGGCAACGGGCGCGGCATCGGTGCGCTCGAGGCGCAGGATCATCCTCGAGAGCAGGGAAGTCAGCAGCGTCACCTCGGCGGGCGAGAAGTCGGCGAGCACATCGTTGAGCCGGTCGACCACCAGCGGCAGCCGGGTCTCGACCATCCGCTGGCCGCCATCAGTAAGCCGCAGCTGCACGCTGCGACGGTCGGCGCCGCTGCGCGCGCGGTGCAGCAGCCCGCGCTCTTCGAGATGGTCGAGGATGCGGGTGAAGGCGCCAGAGTCGTGGCGCAGATCCCGGCACAGGTCGCCCGGCGTGATCTCCGGCTTGTCGCGCACCAGCATCAGGGTCGCCCACTGAACGAAGCTGATCCCCGCGCTTTCGAAGGAGTCCTCAAGCTGTTCTCGCAGCAGCGAGGCCCCGCGCCGCATCAGGTAGCCGATGCTGTCGTGGGCGCTATAGGTCGCGGAGTCGTAGTGGTTCATATCTGCCCAGGCAGTTACTGCCTCGGCAGCCTAATGTCGTCCAACGCGGTCGTCAACCCGGCACAAGCGGTTGGCGCATCGAGTCAGATCCGCAGCCTCACATCCAGAGCCCCGTTAGGCACTGCTGGGCGGAAGGGCGCACAGCAGGTGCCCTCGCTCGTGGTCGCGGCGCGCAGGCCGAGGGCGGTAGGCGGCGCGACCGGCAGCGTCCGGGACCGATTGGTCGCCGAGTGCTGACAGTGATTTCCACCGCGCGCCGGGTTGCAGGCCAGCCTTGCGTCGCCGCAACGCAATAGCGGTGGCCTCGAGCAGCAGGCAGGCGTGGACCACCAACGCGCGCCCGGTCGGGCTTGATCCGAGCGGCTGCACCGGCACGGCGCCTCAAAGTGATACCCATCCCACAGTTTTCGGCCACCGCCGCCTGGCGTGAAGGCACGTATCGCATACTCGGTCGTGTGGGGCACTTTCGCCCAAACGCAACGGTCGGACATGAGCCCTTCCCAGCAGTTGATTCCAGTCGACCTGCGCAAACAAGAGCGCTACCGGCTGCTGCGTCAGCCCGCCGCAGCACTCTACATCCGTGCCGGCCGCTCGTTCTCCGAAGCCATGGCCATCAAGGATGTTTCCAGCGGTGGCGTCAGCGTTTATCTGGATCACGACCTGGCGGTCGGTTCGAAGGTCGCCGTCGAATACTCCGCCCCGCACTTGACCGTCAACGTCAACGGCATGGTCATCTGGTGCCGGGCGCGCCAGGAATCGGACGAGGATGCGAAATATGCAACCGACGCTTACGTGCTCGGCATTGAACTGTTCAGTCCGATGATTCTGTTGTCCGCATTCCGCGACGCGTTGCCTGTCCATGCACTGTCGATGGGCGGCGCCTAGCGGCGCGGGCCGCCACGGCGCCAAGTGCACGGGGCCTCGTTTGCCCTGCCCACGCAACGGCACGCGCTGCTCGAGTCTATCCCGCTGGATTGCGAGCGCGCCGGGCGAGGCTCAGTGAATCGGTATCGTCGTGTAGCGGTAGGTGTACGGGTTGTAGGCCGGTGTCACGACCTTGTACTGCGGCTGCAGGAAGGCGACCAGGTCGACCAGCTGGGTCACCGTCACGACATCGTTGAGACCAGCCAGAGTCATGATCGACTCGCCATTGGGCGCGACATCGGTGGCGAGATATCCCGGCACGATCTTGTGCGACGGATTGATGATCGAGGTGACCAGCTCCGCATAGGTCTTGACGCGCGTCACGTTGCCGCCGAGCGCAACAGCGGCAACGGGCGTGCCCT
>JAYUZI010000204.1:0-2987 GCA_043751915.1 Gammaproteobacteria bacterium
CAGCTTGTTGCGCTCCAGCAGGTGCCGGAACTTGCACACCGTCGTCTCGTCCGGAACGCTCTCAACCCCCAGATCAATCCCGGCGAAGCTGCGCATCGATACGGAGTCATAAAGGGCTTCTTCCACCGCCGGATCCGACAGGTTGAACCACAGCTGCAGGAAGTACATCCGCAGCATCCGCTCCAGCGGGATCGGCGGTCGCCCGCCCGACTCGCTGACCTGCGGATACGCCCTCTGCACCGCGGCCGTCAACTCCGGCCACGGAATCACCCGATCCGTGTCCGCCAGGAACCGCTCTCGCCGTGTGGTCTTCCCGTATCGCTCAAACCCTGTCAGTGTCTGCGGCTTCATCGGCTCTCTCACCTTGCTGCGACTGTAGTATCAGACACTACAGGTAAATCAGAGTTTCCTTAGGCGCCCCGAGGCACTGCCAGACGCATCATAAGTTTGAGGCATTGTCATGAGCGTGAAGCGAAAAAGCTCCCTCCGTATTTCTCCGAGTCGGGATGAGCCGCCGGAAATCACGGAGTCATGGGTGACGGAGGCCGATCAGCGTCGCGGCACAAAACTGGTACGCAGAGGCCGGCCCAAACTGCTGAATCCAAGGCGCCTAATGTCGTTGCGCTTGCCACCCAATGTGATTGCCAGCTGGAAGGCCTCTGGGCCGGGGTGGCAAACTCGAATGGCGCAAGTGCTCGAAAGGTCGACGCCCAGATCACGGCGACATGCTGGCTTACCAATGCATCAAGCGCCAGAAAGACTGGCTATCACCTTACCTCTGGCATGAGAGCCAGCGGCGCTCATGCGGAGTGTCAGGCGGCACATCAAGAGTGTTTCACACAAAAAGAGGGGGCTGGCATGTTCAGGTCATTCTTCACTAGAGCATCACTGGCAGGCTTGCTGTTGGTCTCGGGTGTGGTGTCAATTGCCGTGGCGTCAGAAGCGCCGGTGGCCTCGAATATTGGCTTCGTGCTGTACACCAAAAGTTATGCACCCGGAACCCTGAATGCCAGGTGGTTGTACGCCAATAAGTACAGTGGGCCAGGCATAGCGACCGGAGGACCCAAGGAGGGCTTTGCCGGGCGCTACCACGTTCGCTATTTCTTGGACAATGGAGAGTTCTCGGATGAGTATGACCTAGTCATTGAGAAGACCGGGGACGCCTACAGGGTGTCGTGGATCTCCAATGGAAAAGTAAGTGCTGTCGGCGTCGGCATGGAGGTCGAAAATGGTTTGGCTGTCGGCTGGCGCAGAGTTGCGGATTGACTGTCACGTGGGCGCATTCATCAGAACGCCGCCGCCTAACAACCGCATCGAGCGTCACATGATTTGTAAAGTACCAAGCTCTGGCATGAGCACCTGTGGCGCTCATGCCGAGCGTTGGACCGCCAATAAAAGCGCCGATCAAACATGATTCGCAATAGCCAGAATTCCGGTGGTGCGGCTCCGCCCGACCAGCCCTTGGGCGAACATCACGCCGTGGACGACCTCCGCCGCGAGTTGAGCCGTGCCGCCGAGCGCGTCGCCGACTACCGCGAGAGGCTGCCTGGAGCGCGCGTTGCGCCGCTTGCCGGCCGCGCCGAGGTGCGCAGGACGTTTGATCGCGAGCTGCCTGGCGCGCCGACGCCACTCGTACAAGTTGTCGACGAGCTCGTCGCTGGGGCGACGCCCGGTCTGATGGCGTCGGCGGGACCGCGCTACTTCGGATTCGTCATCGGGGGCTCGCTCGACGCGGCGCTCGTCGCGGATATCCTCACCACGGGCTGGGACCAAAATGCCTACAACGAAGCCGCCTCGCCCGCGGCGATCGCAGTCGAGGACGTCGCGGGCCGCTGGCTGAAGGAATTGCTTGGCCTGCCGGCCTTGGCCTCAGTAGGCTTTGTCACCGGCGCACAGGGGGCGAATACTGTTGGTTTGGCGGCGGCGCGCTGGTGGGTGCTGCACCAGGCCGGCTGGGACGTCGGTCGCGACGGCCTTTTTGGCGCGCCCCGCGTGCGGGTTCTCGTGGGCGCAGAGCGTCACGCCACGATTGACCGCGCCATTCGGTTCCTCGGACTCGGGGAACACGCAATCGAAGAGGTACCGGCGCTGCCGAACGGTGCGATGGATACGGATGCGCTGGCGCTGGCTCTTTCGCGCGGTTCAGGCGGCCCGACGATCGTCTGCGCGCAGGCTGGCAATGTGAACACGGGTGCGTGCGACGACCTCAGGGCAACGGCGGACGCTGTGCGTAAAGCGAACGCCTGGATGCATGTGGACGGCGCGTTCGGCTTGTGGGCCGCGGCGAGCCCGCACACGCGCTACCTTGTCGATGGGATCGAGCGCGCCGATTCCTGGGCGTGCGACGGACACAAGTGGCTCAACGTGCCCTACGACTCGGGGTACGGAATCTGCGCGCACCCGGACGTTCACGCGACGGCCATGGCGTACACTGCGTCGTACCTCACCGGGCAGGTCGCGGGTCGGGAGTTTGGCGGCGGCGACTTCGTGGCCGAGTCCTCGCGCCGCGCGCGAGGCTTTGCGACCTGGGCAGCGATCCGCTCGCTCGGCCGCTCCGGCATCGCCGACCTCGTCGATCGCTCGTGTGCCCTCGCCAGGCGGTTTGCGGACGGGCTTTGCGCCATCGATGGCGTCACGATCGTCAATGACGTGGTGCTCAATCAGGTACTCATCCGCGTTGGCGACCAGGACACGACAAGCCGGATCGAGCGCTGGGTACAGGACGAGGGTACGCTCTGGCTGGGCTCGACGACATGGCGCGGCGAGCGGCTATTGCGGGTGTCAGTCTCCAACTGGTCGACGACGGAGGAGGACGTCGATCGGTGCGTGGAGGCGATCCACCGGGCTCGGACAGCGGTGCTCGCGCGCACATGAACGACTTTTGGGCACGACCGGCGGTGATCCCATTTGGAACGCGGTCTGGCAACCGGCTGCAGCGGACGGTCTGCTCCGCGGCCTGCCGCTGATCCGGAGCGTTGGCCGACATT
>JAYUZI010000205.1:0-2750 GCA_043751915.1 Gammaproteobacteria bacterium
TTAATGTGGTCGATGGCGGCCCTGGCCGGACCGCCTTATTTGACCGATGATCCCGTGCCCACCGACTACCGGAAGTTCGAAATCTATGGTTTCGCGGACGGCACCGGGAACAGCGGCGGCACGGCCACGGATCTGGGCGTCGATTTCAACTACGGCGGGGCACCCGACCTGCAACTGACCGCGGTCCTGCCGATCGTGGTGGAGCGCCCGCGCGGTGAGACTTCGTCCACAGGACTCGGCAACGTCCAGCTCGCAGCGAAGTACCGCTTTCTGCATCAGCGCGATTCTGGCTGGGATGTCGCGATCTTCCCGCGCCTGTTCCTGCCCAGCGGCTCGCCGCGCGTCGGCGAGCGCCATGCCTACGTCCAGCTGCCGCTGTGGGTGGGCCGGGATTGGGGGAAGTGGTCCACCTTTGGGGGCGGGGGTCTCGAAATCAATCACGCCGGGAATTCACGAGACTCCGGCTTTGCCGGCTGGGTCCTGGCCCACCAGATCCTGCCCACGCTGCAGGCAGGCGTGGAGATATTTCACCGGACCGCGGACGCGGTCGGCGCACTCGATACCACGGTGCTGGGTGTGGGAGTCCGCTACGACCTCAACCGGCGCGCACACCTGCTCGCCTATACGAGTCGCGGCATCCACAACGCGGAGTCGGAGCACCGGTATTCGTGGTACGCGGCGATGCTGTTCACATTCTAGGGGCCAGGCTGCGTCGCGTGCCACACGCTCGCCAGCCACGGCTGCCGTTCACGTGGCAATCCTGCCGGCCGGTAGTAATGCTCGAGCTCCACGAAACCAGCCTCCGCCAGGTGGCGGCGCCAGGCCTCCAGGTCGTGGTAGACGCCGTAGCGTCCGCCATTCCAGCCCTCCTCGTTCTGCCCGCGCGGATTGGAACTGAACATTACGCCACCGGGCTTGAGCGCCGCGCGCAGCTGGCCGAGGACCCGCGACAACTCCTGCGTCGGCACGTGGAACAGCGAGGCGTTGGCAAAGACTCCGTCGAAATACCCAGCCGGCAGCTCGAGCTCGAGGAAGTCCTGCTGCCACACTTTGCAACCGCTGTCGGCGCGGGCCATGGCCGCAAAGGCCGCCGCACCTTCGAGCCCGATGGCCCGGTGCCCGAGGCGCGTCAAGGACTTCAGGTCGCGCCCCGGGCCGCAGCCGAAATCCAGGATCGTGAACGGCGGTGCGCCGCTGATGTATTTGAGGAACGAATCGATGTTCTGGCTGACGTCGTGATCGCGGGTGCCGTCGCGAAACGACTCGGCGTGCTGCTGGTAGTAATCGAGCGTCCCGGCGGAGATCTGGTCCAGTTCGACAGCTGCAAATGGCTGGTCGGGCATCCTGTTAGGCCGCGTCCGCCGGTGTGACGACCACCGCCGTCCCGTAACAGAGCACCTCGGCACGCGCCGATTCGCACAACTCCGAGAAAATCCCGACCCGGTCGCCAAAGATCGTCCTGAGGCCCCCCAGAATGCTGAGCGGGAGCGAGCGCGTGCGCACCGTGATGCCACGGACCACGCCCAGGCAGCGCATTACGCGCTGCCCCGGAATCTCGAACAGCGTTGCGGTCATCATGATTTCATCCCCTGGATGTAAGCCCGGATTACACACTACACTACAGCCTCGCATTGTCGACTCGCGCCGCCACGGATGCCAGGATCCGCGGCAACGGCGCTCCCAGGGGGCCGCATGGATCAGGATCGATGGAACAACGTGGACGCCTATTTCGAGGCGCAGCTGATTCCTCCCGACCCGATGCTCGAGGCCGCGCTGGCGGCGAGCATGCAAGCTGGACTTCCCGACATCCAGGTGACCGCAAGCCAGGGCAAGCTCCTGCACCTTCTGGCGCTCGCCGTCGGCGCCCACCGTATTCTGGAAATCGGCACGCTCGGCGGGTACAGCACGATCTGGTTGGCGCGCGCCCTGCCGGCGGCCGGCAAACTCATAACACTGGAGATCGACGCCACGCACGCGGCAGTGGCCCGCGAGAACTGTCGTCGCGCAGGCCTTGCCGCGCACGTGGATGTAGTAGAAGGCGCCGCCCTCGATTCGCTCGCCCGGCTGCGTGCGCAGGGGGCCGGACCTTTTGATGTCATCTTCATCGACGCCGACAAACCCAATATCCCCGGCTACATGGAGGCCGCGCTGGCACTCTCACACGTCGGCACACTGATCATCGTCGACAACGTGGTGCGCAAAGGCAAGGTCGTCGAAGACCTGGGCGACGCGTCCGTGCAGGGCGTACGGGGCATGACGGAGTGGGTCGGGCGTGAGCCCAGGCTCAATGCCACCGTCATCCAGACCGTCGGTGCCAAGGGCTACGACGGATTCCTGCTGGCGCGCGTTCAGGCGACGGGCGAGACGATCCGGACGACCGGCTCCAGGTAATTGCTGAACCCCAACTGCTCGTAGAGCCGGCGGGCCCCGGCGTTGCTGCTCATGACATGGAGGAACGGCGTCTCCCCGCGCGTGAACTGGCTCTGCATCACTTGCAGCATCAGCTGGCGCGCCAGCCCGCGGCCCTGGTAATCAGGATGTGTGCAAACGCCACTGATCTCGTGGAACGTGCCGGCATGCATGCGCTCGCCGGCCATGGCCACCAGCCGCTCGCCTTCGAAATAGCCGAAGTAGTCCCCGAGCTCGATGGTGCGCGGCCCGAAGGGGCCCGGACGCGTCAGTGCCGCCAGCTCCATGGCCTGCGCGGCGTGTTGCGGGCCAAGCCTCGATGCCTCGCATGAGGCTCCCGC
>JAYUZI010000206.1:0-3822 GCA_043751915.1 Gammaproteobacteria bacterium
GCCGATGATCCGCGTCGACGGCGACGTCAAGCGTATCAACATGCCGGCACTGACCCACAAGGAAGTGCACGGCATGGTGTACGACATCATGAACGACAAGCAGCGCAAGACCTACGAAGAATTCTTCGAGACCGATTTTTCCTTCGAAATTCCGAAACTTGCGCGCTTCCGCGTCAATGCTTTCAACCAGAATCGCGGCGCCGGCGCCGTGTTCCGTAACATTCCCTCGACCATCTTGAGCCTCGACGAGTTGCAGGCGCCGAAGATCTTCCGCGACCTGTGCATGCTGCCGCGTGGGCTGGTGCTGGTCACCGGACCGACCGGTTCGGGCAAGTCGACCACGCTCGCGGGCATGGTCGATCATTGCAACGAAAACCGTCCCGATCACATCCTTACCATTGAAGACCCGATCGAGTTCGTGCACGAGTGCAAGCGCTGCCTGATCAACCAGCGCGAGGTCAAGCGCGACACGCTCGGCTTCAGTGAGGCGCTGCGTTCGGCGCTGCGCGAAGATCCGGATATCGTGCTGGTCGGCGAAATGCGCGACCTGGAGACCATCCGCCTGGCGCTGACCGCTGCCGAGACCGGCCACCTGGTGTTCGGCACGCTGCATACCAGCTCGGCCGCCAAGACCATCGACCGCGTTGTCGACGTGTTCCCTGGCGAAGAAAAGGAAATGGTGCGCTCGATGCTCTCTGAGTCGCTCCGCGCCGTCATTTCGCAGACACTCCTCAAGCGCACTGGCGGCGGCCGTATCGCCGCGCACGAAATCATGATCGGCACGCCGGCGATCCGCAACCTGATCCGCGAGGGCAAGATCGCGCAGATGTATTCCTCGATTCAGACCGGTGGCGCCACCGGCATGCAGACGCTCGACCAATGCCTCAGCGAAATGGTCAGCAAGGGTCAGGTCAGCAAGGAAGAGGCACGTTACAAGGCCCAGAACAAGGACGCGCTCTGAGCGTCGAGCTGCGAGGTAGCTGCCGTGGACCGTGAACAAGCCATCAAGCTGATGCAGGACCTGCTCCAACGCGTGGTGGAGCGGGCCGCCTCCGACCTGTTCATCACCGCCGGATTTCCGCCGGCCATCAAGGTCGACGGCGAGATCCGCCCGCAGATGGATCGCGCCCTGAGCGCCGAGCAGTCGGCGGTGCTGGTGCGCTCGCTGATGAGCGATCGACAAACCAAGGAGTTCGACGCCACCAAGGAGTGCAATTTCGCGATCGCGCCGCCGGGCATCGGCCGTTTTCGCGTCAGTGCCTTCGTGCAGCAGGGTTGCGCCGGCTGCGTAGTGCGCATGATCAACGCCAAGATTCCGACCTTCGAAGAGCTGGATCTGCCGCCGATCTTGAGGGAAGTTGTGCTCTCCAAGCGCGGCCTGGTGATCGTTGTAGGTGGCACAGGCTCGGGCAAGTCCACCACGCTGGCCTCGATGGTCGGCTACCGCAACGAGAAGACCCGCGGCCACATTGTCACGATTGAAGACCCGGTGGAATACGTGCATCCGCACAAGGGTTGCGTGATTACCCATCGCGAAGTCGGGGTGGACACCGATTCCTGGCACGCGGCGCTGAAGAACACGCTGCGCCAGGCGCCGGACGTAATCCTGATCGGCGAGATCCGCGACCGCGAGACCATGGAATACGGCATCCAGTTCGCCGAAACCGGCCACCTGGTGCTGGCCACGCTCCATGCCAACAGTTCCAACCAGGCGCTCGACCGCGTCATCAATTTCTTCAGCGAGGAACGCCGCGAGCAGCTGCTGATGGACATGTCGTTGAATGTCCGGGCACTGATTTCGCAGCGGCTGATTCCGCGCGAGTCTGGCACCGGGCGCGTCGCCGCGATGGAGATCATGCTCAACTCGCCCCTGATCCAGGACCTGATTTTCCGGGGCGAGGTCGCCAAGATCAAGGAAGTCATGAGCCGCTCGACGCGCCTGGGGATGAACACCTTCGACCAGGCGTTGTTCGACTTGTACGAGAAGGGCATGATTTCCTACGAAGACGCGCTGCGCAACGCCGATTCGAAGAACGAGCTGCGGCTGCGCGTCAAGCTCGAGAGCAAGCGCGAGAACAAGCCGGTCGAGGGCGACGGTGACCTGTCGATGGTCGATGAAGAAGCCGAGGGCCGCAGCCTGTAGGGGCCTCGCGCAGCACCATGAGCGAAGTCGCCGACCTCAAGATTGCCAGCAGCGGCCCGCAGCCGGTGCTCAATACCAAGCCGCTGTTCCTGCTGATGGTCGAGCGCCACGCCTCCGACCTGTTCTTCACCTGCAACGCGCCAATCAAGATCAAGATCGAAGGGCAGATCATGCCTGTCAACAAGCAGGTGCTGTCGCCCGAGGCGGTGCGCTCCGCGGCCTTCGGCATGATGACGCCCCAGCAGATCGAATACTTCCAGCGCGAGCTGGAGATTGATTTCGCGATCTCCGAGCCTGGCCTCGGCCGGTTTCGGGTCGCCGTGTTCTACCAGCGCGGCTACCCGGCCATGGTGTTGCGCTACATCACCGCCGACATGCCCAAGCTCGACCAGCTGGGGCTCCCGGACGTGCTGCGCGACCTGACGATGATGCGCCGCGGGCTGATCCTCATGGTCGGCGCCACCGGCTCGGGCAAGTCCACCACGCTGGCAGCGATGGTCAACCACCGCAACGATGTCAGCTCAGACCACATCGTCACGATCGAGGACCCGATCGAATTCCTGCACACCAACAAGCGCTCGATCATCAACCAGCGCGAAGTGGGCCTCGACACCAAGAGCTACGAACGCGCACTCCGTGGCGTCATGCGCGCCGCGCCCGACGTCATCCTGATCGGCGAGGTGCGCGATCGTGAGAGCATGATGGCGGCCATCAGCCTGGCGGGCACCGGGCACCTGGTGCTGTCCACCCTGCACGCCAACAACTGCGCCGAGACGCTCGATCGCATCATCAACATGTTTGCACATGAGCAGCAGAAGCAGGTGACGCTCGACCTGTCGCAGTATCTGCGCGCCGTGCTGGCGCAGCGCCTGGTGCTGGGCAAGGACCAGCGGCGCGTGGCCGCGGTGGAGGTGATGCTCAACACGCCACATATCGCCGAACTGGTGAAACGGGGTGATGTCGTCGGCATCAAGGAGGCCATCCAGCTCAGCAGCGAACGCGGCATTCAGAGCTTCGACATCGCCCTGCTCAAGCTCTACAAGGATGGCCGCATCACCCTCGAGGAGGCGCTCAGCAACGCCGACTCGCGCAGCAACCTCGAGACCAAGATCAACTTTGGCTGAAAGCAGCCGGGGCAAAAAAAAGCCCGGGCGAACCCGGGCTTTTCACACCTGAAGGGTGTTGGTGTTACCAGCGGCCACCGCCGCCACCGCCACCACCGCCGCTGCCACCACCGCCACCGCCGCGATAGCCGCCGCCGCCACCACCACCGCCGGTGCGGGGTTTGTCCTGTGCCTCATTGACACGCAGGGGTCGGCCTCCCAGATCTTTTCCGTTCAGATTCTGGATCGCCCGGGCCGAATCGGCCTGGCTCATTTCGACGAACCCGAAGCCGCGCGGCCGGCCGGTCTCACGATCGGTCGGAAGCGACACGGATTCAACCGTGCCGTGCTCCGAGAACAGGGTGCGGACTTCCGCTTCCGTAGCAGTGAAGGGCAGGTTGCCCACGTAAATCTTGGCCATAAATAGACACTCTCCAACTCAAATTGGGCCGGCTGCCATTGATGTGCAGACCGCACCCTTATTACACGGCAGGAACTCGGAAGAGGTCAGAGGAGATCGTCTCCCGCGGGCCATCGAACCAATGATCCTGTCACCTGATCGAGGAAGTTCGGCTC
>JAYUZI010000207.1:0-2617 GCA_043751915.1 Gammaproteobacteria bacterium
GACGGCTCGGTCACCATCGGCGGACACAAGATCGACTATCTGGCCCACGCGGGTACGCTGGTGGTGCACGCCCGGGACTGGGATGACGTGCCCCAGAACGCCGACAAGGACGAGAAGGTCCCGCCGGCCGAAGCCAGCATGTTCTACACCGCCTACTTCGCGCAGGAAGCGGGTGCCGCGCGCCCCATAACGTTCCTGTTCAACGGCGGTCCGGGCTCATCGACCGTGTGGCTGCACATGGGCGCCTTCGGTCCGAAGCGCGTGCTGACACCGGGCGACACGCATCCGGGGGCCGCCCCCTATTCCGTGGTCAGCAACGAGTACAGCCTGCTGGATGCGAGCGACCTTGTGTTCGTCGATGCGCCGGCCACGGGCTTCAGCCGCATCAGCGGCAAGGACCGGCAGAAGGCGTTCTTCAACATCAATGGCGACGCGCATGCGTTTGCCGATTTCATCACGCAGTTCCTGTCGAAGTACGGGCGCTGGAACTCCCCAAAATTCCTGTTCGGCGAGAGCTACGGCACGACGCGCAATGCGGCACTGATCAACATCCTGGAAACGGAAAAACTGGTCGACTTCAACGGCATCATCAACCTCTCGCAGATCGAGATCTTCGACGCCAATGCCGATAACGCGGAGAGCAATCCTGGCGTGGACCTGCCGTACCTGCTGGCGCTGCCCAGCTATGCCGCCACCGCCTGGTACCACCATCGCACTGTGAACGCGCCCTCAACGCTCGCGGCGCTGCTTGAGGAGGTCGAGCACTTCGCCATGCACGACTACGCACTGGCGCTGCTCGCGGGCTCGACGCTGGATGTTGCGACACGCCATGCCATGGCCGGCAAGCTGCACGATTACACCGGGCTGCCCATCGAGTACATCGAGAAGGCCAACCTGCGCATCGAGGTGGGCGAATTCGCCAAGAATTTCCGCGCCGACGACAACACCACCGTCGGCAGGCTCGACACGCGTTTCGCCGGGCCGACCATCGATCCGCTGAGCAAGGAAGCCGATTACGACCCGCAGTTCGCGGCCATCGGCTCGGCCTACGTGTCCGCCTTCAACGCCTACGTGCGAAGCGACCTGCGTTTCGCGCCGGAGCGCAGCTTCAGGCCCCTGCCGGCCGACATCAATGCGGCCTGGAGCGACACAAACGAACACGTGTCATTGCTGAGGCGCAAGGCGCCGAACCTGCTGCCCGATCTGGCCACGGCGATGAAATACAACCCACGGCTGAAAGTCATGGTGCTCGGCGGCTATTACGACCTGGCCACGCCGTTTTTCGAAGGCATGTACGAGATGAACCAGCTGCCGATTCCCGACAATCTGCGCCCGAACATCGAACTCAAATACTATGAGTCCGGGCACATGATCTACGCCCATGAACCCTCGCTCAAGGCGCTGCACGAGAGCGTGACGGATTTTATCCGCCGCGCCGCGAGCGGTAAGTAGGCGGCGGCAGCGGACCCAGCAGTCGCTCACAGGCAGCGCCCAGCGAGAGCACAGCCGCGTCAGACCAGGCAGGCCCGATGATCGACAGCCCAACGGGCAAGCCCTTGACCAGCCCCATGGGGAGCGTGAGGTGCGGGTAACCGGCGATCGCCGGCAGGTTGCCCGGCCCTGAACCGTTGATCGCATCGCCATTGATCGGGTCGATCGGCATCGCCGGCCCTTCCGTGTAGGCAATCAGGGCCTGCAACTGGTGCGTCGCGAGGATCTTGTCGAGTCCGTCGCGGCCGGCAATGTGCCGGCTGTTTTCCAGCGCCTGCAGATACCCGGGGTCCTCAAGCCCAGCCGTCGCTTGCGCGCGCTCGAACAACTCCTGTCCGAAAAACAGCAATTCGCGGGCGGACTGTGCGTGATTGAAGGCGATCACGTCGGCGAGCGTGCGCGTGGTTACCGCCGGCGGCGTAGTAGCCAGGTAGCTGTTCAGATCGGCCTTAAGCTCGGTGAGCATGACCGTCAGCTCCATGTCGCCGAGCTTGTCGGCGTCGGCGGGACTTTCGACATCGATGACGATCGCGCCCGCGGCAGTGAGGCGCTTTTTCGCGGCCGCGAGCAGGGCCTTGACCCCGGGCAGAGCGTTGCCGGCCGGCATGATGCCAATGCGCAGGCCGCCAAGCTTGGCGGCGGCGGCAACACCCGGGCGGTGGGCATCCGCCTCGCGCGTGGCC
Source organism: Gammaproteobacteria bacterium (assembly GCA_043751915.1). Lineage (GTDB taxonomy): Bacteria > Pseudomonadota > Gammaproteobacteria > Steroidobacterales > Steroidobacteraceae > FEN-1191. The sequence continues at coordinate 2,175 of JAYUZI010000207.1, forward strand.
GGATCGTGCGGGTCCGCTCCGGCCATGATGCCGAGCAGGAGCCCCGCATCGGCGATGGTGTGCGCGATCGGTCCCGGCGTGTCCTGGCTGTGCGAGATGGGCACCACGAAGGTGCGCGACACGAGACCGACCGTGGGCTTGATGCCCACCAGGCCGTTCATCGACGCCGGGCAGGTGATTGATCCGTCCGTCTCGGTGCCAATCGCTGCCGCAGCCAGGCTCGCCGCAACGGCGGCGGCGCTGCCGGAACTCGAGCCGCAGGCGCTGCGATCCAGCGCATAAGGATTGCGTGTCTGGCCGCCGACCGCGCTCCAACCGCTGACGGAACTCGTGGAGCGGATGTTGGCCCACTCGGACAGGTTGGTCTTGCCCAGGATCACGGCGCCTGCCGCGCGCAATCGCGCCACCAGCGGTGCATCGCGGCCGCCGCGGTTGTCGGCCAA
>JAYUZI010000208.1:0-8491 GCA_043751915.1 Gammaproteobacteria bacterium
TGCCATCTCAGGCGCGCGGCCAGCAGCCGGCTGACGGTGCCCTTCCCGGCTCCGCTGGGCCCGTCGACGGCCACAACCGGCGCGGCGCTCGCCGCGGAATCAGGCGGGTTCATGACGACGCCGATTCATCCAACAGCAGCCCAATCGCGCGTGCCGCCGCCGGAAACCCCGGGAAAGAGGTAGCCACGTTGGCGACGTCGTCGATCTCGATGGGCGCCTCGGCACGCACGCTCGCCATCGCGAAGGACATGGCGATGCGATGATCGCCATGGCTGTCGATCCGCCCGCCGCGCAGCTTCCCGCCCTGGATGCGAATGCCGTCGGGAAGCAACTCGCATTGGACGCCCACGCGCGCGAGGCCTTCGGCCATCGCCGCCAGCCGGTCGCTTTCTTTCACCCGCAGCTCCTCCGCCCCCGTTACCACGGTCTCGCCGGTGGCGCAGGCCGCGGCAATAAACAGTACTGGCAGTTCGTCGATCGCCAGCGGCACCAGTTCGGGCGGGATGACGGTGCCGCGCAGCGCGCTCTCATACACCGTAATATCGGCCAGCGGTTCCGGCCCGGCATCGGCGCGTGGTGTGACGGTGATTCGTGCGCCCATCAGCCGCAGCATGGCGAGCAGCCCGGTGCGGGTCGGGTTGACACCCACGCCGCGCACCGTCAGACCCTCCTGGGCGGCCAGGCACCCGGCGACGATGAAAAATGCGGCCGAGGAAAAATCCCCCGGCACTCTGATATCCGTGGCCCGCAGTCTCTGGCCGCCTGCCAGCGAGACCGTAGCGCCCTGCCGCTGCAACTCGACTCCGAACCCGGCGAGCATGCGCTCGGTATGATCGCGGGTCGGCGCCGGTTCGGTGACGCGGGTTACGCCGCTTGCCTGGAGGCCGGCCAACAGGATCGCCGATTTGACCTGGGCGCTCGCCATGGGCAGGACATAATCGATGCCGCGCAGGTTCGCACCGCCGTGCAGCACGACCGGTGGCCGGCCGTCACGGGTGTCGATCCGCGCACCCATCAGCCGCAGGGGCTTGGCAACCCGCTCCATCGGCCGCTGCATCAGCGAGGCGTCGCCGATCAGCGTGCTCGAAAAATTCCGGCCGCACAACAGTCCCATGGACAAGCGCATCGCCGTGCCGGCATTGCCCATGTCGAGCGGCGCAAGACTCGCACGGAGCCCGGCGTTGCCTGCGCCCGTGATGATGACTTCGTCGTCGGCGCGTTGCGTGATGTGCACGCCGAGCGCGCGCAGCGCCGCCATGGTGGCGAGGCAGTCCGCGCTCTGGAGAAAGCCGCTGACCCGGGTCTGCCCATCGGCGATGCCGCCGAGCATCAGTGCCCGATGCGAAATCGATTTGTCGCCCGGTACCTTGAGTGCGCCGCCCACCCGCGCCACCGGCGCAACACGATAGCGCTGGCGGACGCCGCCGCTCATGGCGCGTGCCGCAGCGTCGACAGGAGTGCGAGCAACCGGTCGTTCTGCTCTGGCAGGCCGACTGAAACTCGCAGGTGTTGCATCAGGCCGTAGCCGCGGAGCGGGCGCACAATCACGCCCTCGCGCAACAGCTGTTCATAGATCTGCGTCGCGCCTGGGCCCACGTCCACCATCAGGAAATTGCCGGCCGATGGCGCGCAGGCCAGGCCGATGGCTCGCAGCGCCACCGCCATCCGTTCACGCTCGGCCACGATGCGGCGCGCGGCGTCGGCGACGTGCGCCTGGTCGGCGAGCGCGGCGATGGCGCCCGCCTGCGCCACGTTGCTGACATTGAAAGCCGGCCGGTAACGGTTGAGGGCCTCGGCCACTTCGGGGTGTGACACGGCGTAGGCTACGCGCACGCCAGCCAGCCCATAGGCCTTGGAGAAAGTGCGCACCACCACCAGGTTGGTTCGTTTGCGCAGCCAGGGCAAACCGTCGGCGCAGCCGCTCAGGGCAGCGAATTCCAGGTAGGCCTCGTCGAGCACGACCAGGGTGTGCGCGGGGGCCGCGTCAATGAATGAGCGCAGTTGCTCGTGCTCCACCCAGGTACCCGTGGGGTTGTTGGGATTGGCGATGAAAACCAGCCGGGTGTCGGCCGTGATGGCGGTAGCCATGGCCGCCAGATCATGCCCGTAGGGCATCGCGCTGCCGGGCGGGTTGGCAGGCGTCTCGATGCAACGCGCACCAGTGGCACAGATGACCAGCGGGTAAACCGCGAATCCGTACTGTGAACACACCGCGCTGTGTTGCGCGGTCAGGAAGGTTTCCGCCAGCATTACCAGCAGTTCATTCGAGCCGTTCCCCAGCGTCAGGCATTCGGCTGATACCGCAAGGTGCGCCGCCAGCGCAGCCTTGAGTTCATGCGCGCTGCCGTCGGGATAGAGCCACACCGAGTCGAGCGCCGCGCGCATGGCCGCGAGTGCACGCGGGCTGGGGCCGTAGGGATTCTCGTTTGAGGCCAGCTTGGCGATGCCGGAGACGCCGTACTCGCGTTCGAGCTCGCTGATTGGCTTGCCCGGCACATAAGGCGAGAGTGAACGCACCGCCGGCGAGGCGAGCCTTCCTGGGTGGGCTGCCGCATCCTTGTCGCCCTCGCTCACGTCACAGGACCGAGCGCGGATACGAGCCGATGACCCGGAACAGCGATGCGCGCGACTTCAGGCTCGTGAGCGCGCGCGCCACCGGCGTGTCGCTGGCGTGTCCCTCGATGTCGATGAAAAACACGTATTGCCACTTACCGCGGCGCGAGGGCCGGGACTCGATGCGGGTCATGCTGATGTGGTTCGCGGCCAGCGGCTCGAGCAGCCGGTGCAGCGCGCCGGGTGCCGCGGTGCTGCTGGTCGACACCAGCAGCGTAGTCTTGTCGCTGCCACTGGGCTCGAGCAGCTTGCGACCGATCACCAGGAAGCGCGTGGTGTTGTCGGCGTGATCCTCGATCTCGCGGTACAGGAGCCGCAGGTTGTAGACCTCCGCGGCGGTATCGCCGGCGATCGCCGCGGTGCCGAGTTCATCGCGCGCCCGGCGTGCGCCCTCCGCATTGCTGCTGACTGCCACGCGCTCCGCTCCGGGCAGATGCTCATCGAGCCAGCCGCGACACTGGGCCAGGGCCTGCGCATGCGCGCAGACCCGCGCGATCTGGGCGAGGGCTTCCATCCTGCCCATCAGGCAGTGATGGATGCGCAGCTCGACCTCGCCGCAGATATGCAGCGGACTGCTGACCAGGCGATCGAGCGTGTGCGTCACGGTGCCCTCGGCGGAATTCTCCACGGCGACCACGCCAAAATCGGCGTTGCCCGCCTCGACTTCGTGGAACACCTCGTCGCTGGTCGCCAGCGCCAGCGCGCGCACCGAGTGGCCGAAATGCTTGTAAACGGCCGCCTGCGTGTAGGTGCCCTCGGGTCCGAGGAATGCCACCTTGAGCGGTTCCTGCTGCGCCAGGCAGGCTGACATGATCTCGCGGAACAACCGCGCGATCTCCTCGTTGCGCAACGGCCCGCGATTGCGCTCCAGCGCGGCGCGCAGCACCTGGGCCTCACGCTCGGGACGGTAGAAATCGACCGTGTGGCCGTCGGCGTGCTTGGAAATGCCAACCTGCTGCGCGAGCAGTGCGCGGCGGTTGATCAGGGTCTGCAACTGCTCATCGAGCGAGTCGATCTCGGCGCGAATGACCGCCAGCGGCATGCCCGCTGCCTTGCCTCCGCGCCGCTTTCCGGGTTTTGCTGCCATGACTGCCCCGCAAGTGTCCTAGACCCGTTCGCACACGAGGCGCGCCGACAGTACACCCGCAATGCCGCGCAGCCGCTCGACCAACGCCTCATCGACCCCGCCGTCGGCATCGATCAGCGTGTAGGCGTATTCGCCGCGTGACTTGTTGAGCAAGTCGGCGATGTTGACGTTGGCGCTTGCCAGACAGGTGGAGATCTGGCCGACCATGTTGGGCACGTTGCTGTTGGCGATGGCGAGACGTGTCTTGCCCTGCACCCGCGGCAGCACGGCCTCCGGAAAATTGACCGCGTTGCGCACGTTGCCGTTCTCGAGAAAGTCGCGCAGCGTCTCCGCCGCCATGGCGGCGCAGTTGTCCTCGGCCTCACCGGTCGACGCCCCGAGGTGCGGCAGGGTGATGGCGCGCGGGTGGAGCTTGAGCGCATTGCTCGGAAAATCGCAGATGTAGGCATGCAGGTGTGCGCTGTCGAGCGCCGCCAGCACGTCGGTCTCGCTGACGATCGGTGCGCGCGAAAAATTCAGCAGCGCGCCGCCCGGGCGCATCAGTTTCAGGCGGGCCGCATCGACCAGGCCGCGGGTGCGGTCGTTAAGCGGCACATGCACACTGACCAGGTCGGCGCGCGCAAACAGGTCGTCGAGCGACAGGGCCTGCTGCACCGAGGCGGAAAGCTGCCAGGCGCGCTGCACGGTGATTTGCGGGTCGTAGCCCAGCACCTGCATCCCCAGCGCCTGCGCGGTATTGGCCACCTCGACGCCAATGGCGCCGAGCCCGACCACGCCCAGCGTGCGGCCCGGCAGTTCGAAGCCAACGAATTCCTTCTTGCCCTTCTCCACGGCCGCGTCGATGGCCGCATCATCACCCCGGAGCGAGCGCGCGAAATTCCAGGCCTGGCAGATATTGCGTGCCGCCAGGAACAGGCCGGCGAGCACCAGTTCCTTCACCGCGTTGGCATTCGCGCCCGGGGCATTGAACACCGGAATACCGCGCCCGCTGAGCGCGGTGACCGGAATGTTGTTGGTGCCCGCGCCAGCGCGCGCCACCGCGAGGAGCGAGTCGGGCACCGGAAACTGGTGCATGTCTGCCGAGCGGACCAGCACGGCGTGCGGGTTGTTCAGCTCCGAGGCCACCTCGTAGCGGTCGCGTGGGAGCTTGTCGAGGCCGTGCACGCTGATGCTGTTGAGCTTGAGTATCCGGTAACTCATGGCGGCCTCAGGCGTGCCGTCGCGCGAAATCGCCCATGAAAGCGACCAGCGCGTCGACACCTGCGGGTGGCATGGCGTTGTAGAGACTGGCGCGCATGCCGCCAACGGAGCGATGGCCCTCGAGGTTGACGAGCCCGGCGGCGCGCGCCTCGGTGAGGAAAGTCTTGTCGAGCTCCGGCCGTGCCAGCGTGAAGGGGACGTTCATCCAGGAACGGCAGGCGGGCGCGACCGGATTGCGATAGCAGCCGGAATCGTCGATGGCCCGGTAGAGCTTCGCGGCCTTGGCCCGGTTCTGCTCGCCCATGCGCACGAGGCCGCCCTGGCGTTTGAGCCACTTGAACACCAGGCCGGCGAAATACCAAGCAAAGGTGGGCGGCGTGTTGAGCATCGAGCTATCGCCCGCCACGAGCTGGTAGTTGAGCACCGCGGGCGTCAAGGCCCGCGCCCGGCCCAGCAGCTCATCGCGGACGATCACGATGCACAGTCCCGCGGGACCGATGTTCTTCTGCGCACCGGCGTAGATCAGCCCGAAGCGGCTGACATCGAGCGGCCGCGACAGGATCGTCGAGGACATGTCGGCGACCAGCGGCGCGTCAACCTCAGGTACGAGCGGAAATTCCACGCCGCCAATGGTCTCGTTGGGCGTGTAGTGCAAGTAGGCGGCGCCGCGCGTCAGGCGCCAGCCCGCTGGCGCGGGAATGTCGCAATATTTGCTGGCCGCGGCGTCAGCGACGACATTCACCCGGCAGTAGCGCTGCGCCTCGCCGCTGGCCTTCTGCGACCAGTGGCCGGTGTTCACGTGATCGACGACGCTGTCGCTGGTGGTCAGGTTCAGCGGTATTGCCGAAAACTGCAGCGTGGCGCCACCCTGCATGAACAGCACCTTGTAGCCGGCCGGGACCGACAGCAGCTCGCGCAGATCCGCCTCGGCCTCGGCCGCGCAGGCCACGAAGGCCTTGCCGCGATGGCTTACTTCCATCACCGACATGCCGTCGCCGTTCCAGTCGAGCAGTTCGTCGCGGGCCTGCTCCAGCACTTCCCGGGGCAGCACGGCAGGGCCGGGGGAAAAATTATAGACGCGCAAGTAGGTCTCCAGCCGGTAACTAGTCGGAGGCGCCGCTCGGGCTGCTGCCCTCGCTGGCCGGCGCGCCTTCGGCCCCAGCGGCTTCGCCGCTGTCCTCGCCCTCGCCGTTATCCAGGCCTTCGACCCGCTCGATGCCCGTAAGTCGCTCGCCCTCGGCAAGGCGGATAAGGCGCACGCCCTGGGTATTGCGACCGACCACCGAGATATCGCGCACCGGGGTGCGCACCAGAGTACCGATCGAACTGACCAGCATCAACTCATGCGCGCTCGCGACTTGCAGCGCGGCCACCGTGTCGCCGTTACGGTCGGTGGTCTGCAAGGCGATCACGCCCTGGCCGCCACGACTGTGCGCCGGGAAATCATCGAGCGGCGTCAGCTTGCCATAGCCGAACTCCGAGGCCGTGAGTATGTGGCCTTCGCCCAGGGCGATCAGCGCGATCAGCCGTTGGCCGTCACCGAGGCGCACGCCCCGCACCCCGGCGGCGTCGCGGCCCATGGGCCGCACTTGGTCTTCATGAAACCGGATCGCCTTGCCACCGCTCGTGCACAGCAGAATTTCCCGTGTACCGTCGGTGAGCGCGACGCCAACCAGCCGGTCGTCATCGTTCAGGTCGACGCCGATGATGCCGGAGGCGCGCGGCCGCGAGAACGCCGCCAGCGGCGTCTTCTTGACGGTGCCGAGGCTGGTCGCCATGAACACAAAGTGCTGTTCGTCAAATTGCTTGACCGGCAGCAGCGCGTTGATCTTCTCGCCGTCCATGAGCGGCAGCAGGTTGACGATCGGTTTGCCGCGCGAGCCGCGCCCGGCCTGCGGCAGCTCGAACACCCGCAGCCAGTACACCTTGCCGCGGTTGGAAAAACACAGCAGCGTGTCGTGGGTATGGGCGATGAAAAATTTCTCGATGAAATCCTCATCGCGCACCGCGGTCGCCGACTTGCCGCGCCCGCCGCGGCGTTGCGCCTGGTAGTCGGAGACCGGCTGCGCCTTGGCGTAGCCGGCGTGCGAGAGCGTCACCACCACGTCCTGCGGTTCGATCAGGTCTTCGGTGGACAGGTTCAGGTGATCGCGGCTGATCTCGGTGCGGCGCGCGTCGCCGTAGTTGTCACGGATCTCGACCAGCTCAGCGCGGATCACCGTCGTGAGCCGCGCCGGCAGCGCGAGGATCTCCGACAGATCGAGGACGCGATCCAGGAGTTCGCGGTATTCGGCGACGATCTTGTCCTGCTCGAGGCCCGTGAGCCGATGCAGGCGCATGTCGAGAATGGCCTGTGCCTGCACCTCGCTCAGTCGATAGCCGCGCGACGTGAGCCCAAATTCCGCGGCCAGGTCGTCCGGTCGCGTGGCGGTGGGGCCGGCGCGCTCGAGCATGGCGGCGACCGCTCCGGGCTGCCAATCGCGGGCCATGAGCGCGACGCGCGCTTCGGCCGGCGCTGGCGATGCCTTGATCAGTGCAATGATGGCGTCGATGTTGGCGAGCGCCACCGCCAGGCCCTCGAGCACATGCGCACGCTCGCGCGCCTTGCGCAGCTCGAACACGGTGCGGCGCGTGACCACCTCGCGGCGATGGCGCAGGAAGGCATCGAGCAGCTCGCGCAGGCCCATGAGTTTCGGCTGGCCGTCCTGCAGCGCGACCATGTTGATGCCGAACACCGTTTCCATCGGCGTCTGCGCATAGAGATTGTTGAGGACGATCTCGGCAATTTCACCGCGCTTGAGCTCGACGACGATGCGCATGCCATCCTTGTCGGATTCGTCGCGCAGCCCGTCCTGGGCGATGCCATCGAGAAGTTTCTCGCGCACCAGGTCGGCGATGCGCTCGATCAGGCGCGCCTTGTTCACCTGGTAGGGCAATTCGGTGACGATGATGACCTGCCGGCCGCTCTTGCCGTCGATGTCCTCGATCGTGGCGCGCGCGCGGATCGACAGGCGCCCGCGGCCGCTCTTGTAGGCCGTGGCAATTTCCTGGGCGCCGTTGATGATGCCGCCAGTCGGGAAATCGGGGCCCGGCACGATCTGCATCAGGCCGGCGAGCGTGATGGCCGGATCGTCCAGGATCGCGAGGCAGGCGGTGACGATCTCGGTCAGGTTGTGTGGCGGGATGTTGGTCGCCATGCCGACCGCTATGCCCGAGGAGCCGTTGACCAGGAGATTTGGCACTCGCGTCGGCATGACCGAGGGCTCTGTTTCCGATTCGTCGTAGTTCGGGACAAAATCGACCGTTTCCTTGTCGATATCGGCAAGCAGTTCGTGCGCCAGCTTCGACATGCGCACTTCGGTGTAACGCATGGCGGCGGGGGAGTCGCCGTCGACCGAGCCGAAATTTCCCTGGCCGTCGACCAGGATATAGCGCATCGAAAAATGCTGCGCCATGCGTACCATCGTGTCGTAAACCGCGGTGTCGCCGTGCGGGTGGTACTTGCCGATGACGTCGCCGACCACGCGCGCGGACTTCTTGTAGGGCTTGTTGTACTCGTTGCCAAGCTCGCGCATGGCGTGCAGCACACGC
>JAYUZI010000209.1:0-5638 GCA_043751915.1 Gammaproteobacteria bacterium
GTCGCGATCACCGGCTCGGCGCTCAATGTTTACGACGGCGGCGCGCATATCGAACGGCAGATCGAGTTGGCGCGCGCGGTGTTCGCCAGTGGCGTGCCCTTCTTCGGCAGCTGCTGGGGCATGCAGGTCGCCGTGACCGCCGCCGGTGGGCGCGTGCGCGCCAATCCGCTGGGCCGCGAATTCGGTTTCGCGCGCCGCATCACCCTGAACGACGCCGGCCGCGCGCATGCCATGTTCCGCGGCAAGCCAGCCGTCTTCGAAGCGGTCACCGTGCATAAGGACGACATCGAATCCCTGCCACCGGGCGCGCTCGCACTCGCCGCGAGCGACATGGGGCTGCAGGCGATCGAGCTGCGCCACGGGCGCGGCATATTCTGGGGCGTGCAGTACCACCCCGAATACAGCTGTGCCGAGATCGGCGCCACCGCGAAGCGTTATGCCGCCGTATTGCTCGAGGAAGGGCTGTTCGCCGGCCGTACCGAACTCGATGCATGGGTCGCCGAACTACAGGCCCTGCAGCGCTCGCCGCGGGATCCGCGGCTATGCTGGAAGCATGGGCTCGGGCCAGCGATGCAGGATGAAAAGCTGAAGCTTGCCGAGCTGCGCAACTGGCTGGAACTGCGGGTCCTCCCCTGGCGGCAGCAGCGCGCTTGAATGTTGCCACCGGCGCTGACCGCGCCATCGACGCGCCATGCCATACACGCATCTGCCGCTGATTGCACTGGCCGGTTTTGCCGCCGGCGCCGTCAACGCGCTCGCCGGTGGCGGCACGCTCATCAGTTTTCCAGCGCTGCTGGCAATGGGCATTGCGCCCGTGACCGCCAACATCACCAGCACGGTTGCCCTCTGCCCCGGTTACCTCGGCGCGGCGTTCGCGCAGCGAGGCGACCTGCGCGGGCAGCACGCGCGACTCTGGCCGCTGCTGGCGGTGGCCGCGGCGGGCGGGCTGTGCGGCGCGCTGCTGCTGCTGCAGACGGGTACGCGCGCTTTCTCGGGCGCCGTGCCCTGGCTGATCCTGCTGGCCTGCGCGTTGCTCGGCGCGCAAGAGCGGGTCAGGGCGGCGCTCGTGGCGCGGAGCGCACGGGACGCCGCGGGTGGGGCAGCCAATCAGCCGCGCACGACACCAGTGTGGCTATTGCCGCTGGTTGCCGCGGGCGCGGTGTACGGCGGTTACTTTGGCGCCGGCATGAGCGTCATCATGCTGGCGGCGCTCGGCCTTGCCTATGACGACGAGCTGCCGCGCCTCAATGCGCTCAAGCAAACCCTGGCGCTCGCGGCAAATTCGGCCGCCGCGCTCTGGCTGGCGGTCGTCGCGCCGGTGAACTGGACCGTGGTCACGCTGCTCGCCGTGGGCGCTGCGCTCGGCGGCGCCTGGGGCGGGCGGCTCGCGGGCCGCATGTCACCGCTCCTGCTGCGCCGCGCCGTGGTCCTGCTGGGAATCGCGGTCGCCCTGGTGTACCTGTTGCGCACCCGCTGACAGCATCGCGCCTGCGCCGGGAGTATTATCGGGGGCGAACATGGAACACGCCGCCTATACCGTTTTCAAGACGCCGATCGGGCACTGCGCACTGGCATGGAATGCGGCCGGCCTGGTTGCGGTACAGCTTCCGGAAGGGAGCGTGGCGACGACTGCAAGGCGCATCTGCGGGCGTCTCCCGGGGGCGATCCGCCGCGCCCCGCCACGTTCCGTGCAGCGTGCGATAGACGCCATCCTGTGTCTGCTGCGGGGCGGGACGGACGAGCTCGCACTCATTCCGCTGGATCTATCGCTGTACAGTGCTTTCTGCCGCCGCGTCTATGAACTGACGCGTGCCATTCCGGCCGGCGAGACGCTCACCTACGGTGAGCTCGCCGCGCGCGTCGGTGAACCGGGCGCGGCGCGTGCGGTAGGGCAGGCGATGGCGCGCAACCCTTTCCCGCTGATCGTGCCCTGTCATCGCGTGCTCGCCGCCCATGGTGGCGCCGGCGGGTTCTCCGCGCGCGGCGGCGTCGACACCAAGTTCCGGCTGCTGCGCATCGAAGGCGCCATCAGACAGGAGGCATTACCCTTCGGCTGACTGGCCGTCGGTCAGCGTGCGCACCTGGCCCATCGCGGGGCGAAAGCGCACGCGCACCGTTGGTTCGGCGTGGGCCATCGCACTCACCACCTCAATGCCGGCATCCTGCAGGAAGGCGCCGATGAAGGCCTGTAGCCCTTCGCAACGCACCCGCGCGGAAGCATGCTCTTCGGTCTGCGCCACCAGCTTCGCCTGCCAGTGACGCGAGCGCGGGCTCGCAACCGAGAGTTCGCGCAGCGCGCGATCGAGCAGGGCGAGGTCGCTCGCGAGCGTGTTGTCGGTGAGGTTCGGGTCGCGCGCGTGCCCGGGCGCCGCGAGCCGCAGGTGCAGCAGCGCGCCGTCCTCTTCGACCGCGTCGTACAGGCACACGACCAGCGAGCTGTGCAGCTGCGCGCACAGCATCGTGTCGGCGGTGACCACCCGGTAGTCATCGGAGGCTACCTGGAATTCCTGTCCGGGTGCATTCATTGGCCCAGTGTCGCAGGCACGAGCGGCGGCTGGTGTTAGCCAGGTCACAGTGCGGGGCACGCGCTGGCCTCTGCTACGATAGCGCGGTGAAAAAGGGGCTCGATGTGGTCACACATACCGGAGGGTGTCATTGCGGGCGCGTCCGTTTCGAGGTGCAGGCTCCCGCCCAGCTCGGGGTGACCGACTGCAACTGTTCGATGTGCAGCAAGGCGGGCTTCCTGCACCTGATCGTGCCCGCTGCGCGCTTCCGCCTGCTGCGCGGCGAGTCGAGCCTCACCACTTACCAGTTCAACACCGGCACGGCGCGCCACCTGTTCTGCACGGTCTGCGGCATCAAGTCGTTCTATGTGCCGCGCTCGCACCCGGACGGGTTCAGCGTCAACGCGCGCTGTCTCGACGCCGGCACGGTCACCGGCATACGCGTCGTCGCCTGCAACGGCCGTGACTGGGAACGGCAGTTTCCCGCCGGTCGCGGCGATTACCCGAGTGATTAGGGGTCAGGGCCCGAAGGCCAGGAACACGTCGGTCCGATTGCTGGTGTCGGCGCCCGAGGTGACGAACAGCGGCAGGAATGCACTGCCGCTCGCGGGCACATTTTGGCGCAGGTCGTAATAACCGACGCCGATCATCCCGTCGGCGCGGACCTGCACGTTGGGGATGAAGGCCGTGGCCGCGAGATCACCGCTGGCGCGCACCGGCATCGACCAGCTCATTCCGGCATCGTTCGAATGTGCTATCGCGATCGCATCGCGTGCGCCGCCGGCAAAAACCGGGCTCTGCCAGACGACATATACCGCGCCGCCCGGGCCGACGGCCGCGGCGGGAAGGTCCGCACCGTCGCGGACCATGGCGCCGGTAACCGGATCGCGTGTGCCCGCTGACTGCTCGGCGGCCAGCACGCTGGGGGCGCTCCAGCTCAGGCCCCGATCGATCGAGCGGATGACCTTGAGGGTGGCCGAAGTGCCCCCGGGAACCGCGTCAAATTCCGTAAACACAACCATCAGCGTGCTGCCGGGGAGGGCGAGCACGACGTTGCCGATCGTCTGGTTGCCCACACCCGGGTCATAGATCCGACGCGCGGCTTCCCAGTGGGTGCCGCCATCCGTGGTGCGCGCGAACCAGGTTGGACCCGTGTTGTCCGTGGCCAGCCGATCCCACACCGCGTACACGAAATGTGCATCGGCGGCGTCGGCCGCGATCGAGCCCTTGTCGTTGAAGGCGGCGCTGCCATCGTTGATGAGCGTGATCGGTGGCCCCCAGTTGGCGCCGCCGTCGGTGGAGCGCACGACCAGCATGGCACCCGTCGAGCCGGTCACCAGCGTTCCGCCGCTGAAGGCCAGCGACAGCAGGTAGGTGGTGCCGTCGCTGGCGAAGGCGAGCCAGGGATCCGAGGCGCGTTCCTAGTCGGCGCCGTTCGCGATCGTACCGCCCGCGCAACGGGCCAGCTGCGGTACGGCGCGGGTCCAGTTGTGGCCGCCATCGAAGGAAGCGGCAGTCACCAGGCCGTGCGAACCGCCGTCGGACCAGCGATCCTGCTGCCAGGCGGCCACGAGGTTCGACGGATTGACCGGGTTGACGGCCAGCGTGGGCTCGACCTCGGCGTTCGCGTACTGCGTGCCAGTGGCGATCGCGCCGTCGCACCCCGGGGTGAACGGGGACGCGGCCGATACGCGCACGCTCGTTAGCGAGGTCAGTACCGGAGGCGGCGGTGGGGGCGGCGGCCCTGAAGAGCCGCCGCCGCAACCCTGGAGCGCCGCCAGCGCCAGGAAGCAGGACACCGATGATTCCGCGCTGCGTATCACGCCAGGTTGTACTCCGTAACAGGGAGCAAAGCATAGCGCGTCCCGCTCCGCCGCTGCCTAACGGCGGTCAAACCGACTAGAATTTCGACAATGTACGATGTGACGATGCAGCTGGAGACCCCGCGGTTGGTCCTGCGCCAGCCCCGGCTCAGCGACCTCGATCGCTGGGCGGAATTCATGGCCGACCCGGAAACCGCGAATCCGATCGGTGGCGTGCAGCCGCGGCCGATGGCCTGGCGGGGCCTCGCGACCATGGCGGGCGCCTGGATGATCGGCGGCTTCGGCATGTTTTCGGTGCTGGAAAAGAGCAGCGGCTACTGGGCCTTCGCGGAACTGGGTTGGACGGAAGTCATCCACATGATTGCGCCGGACAACCTGAATTCGCAGGCCGTCGCGCGGCGGCTCGGATCTGCGAAACTGCGGTCCGCACTCCTCCTGGTACCTTTCGAGGGATTCACGGTCGAGGTCTGGGGACAGACGCGCGCGCAGTGGTGCAGCCAGCGCGCCCGGCTGCCACTGCGGGAAGCATCATGAAGAAATCACGACTGGAAGCCTTCAGCGATGGCGTGATCGCCATCATCATCACAATCATGGTGCTCGAATTGCGCGTGCCGCACGAGCCGACGCTGGCGGCGCTCGCGCTGTTGTGGCCGACCCTGCTCAGTTATCTGCTGAGTTACGTGTTCATCGGCATCTAATGGAACAACCACCACCACCTGTGGCAGGCGGTCGATAAGGTGAACGGCCCGGTGCTGTGGGCGAACCTGCACCTGCTGTTCTGGCTGTCGCTCGTGCCTTTCGTCACCGCGTGGATGGGCGAAAACCATTTCGCCGGCGCTCCGGTGGCGGTGTACGGCGTCGTACTGCTGGGCTCGGGCGTCGCTTACTACGCACTGTCGCGCATGCTGCTGGCTATGCATGGCCCGGATTCGCTGCTGGCGCGCGCGCTGGGAAGCGATTTCAAGGGACGCATTTCGCTGCTGTTCTACGCGGTAGCGATCACCGTGGCCTTCGTGCTGCCATGGCTGTCGGGTCTGCTGTATGCCGCCGTAGCTGTCATCTGGCTGGTGCCCGACCGCCGCATCGAGAGAGTGCTGGCGCCTTATTCTACTGTGTTAATAAGTTTAGCCCCGTCGCCGCACTTTCACGCCGCAGCAGGGACATAGGGGTAACCCTCTTGCGATGAGGCGTGCCAGGCTGAAGGCGAGGGTTGCGATCGAGTGGGGGACGTGTCGCTGCATTGGTGTGAGCGCCGCGCGGGCGGAAGCCTCTGGGTACGGTAGGTGTTTTGAGTCGAGCGGAGTTTTTTTT
>JAYUZI010000210.1:0-5054 GCA_043751915.1 Gammaproteobacteria bacterium
AGGTGAACGACACGTTGGCAATCGCCTGGGGCGGCCGTTATATCGACGATTTCATCGATCGCGGCAAAGTGAAGCGCGTTTACCTGCAGGCCGACGCGCCCTATCGCATGAATCCCGAGGACTTCAACCGTTGGTACGTGCGCAGCATGGTCGGCAAGATGGTGCCGGTATCGGCGTTCACGACCGCGCATTGGGAATTTGGCTCGCCGCAGTTGCAACGCTTCAACGGTGTCGCCGCAGTCAACATCAATGGTGACGCGGCGCCTGGCGTTTCCTCGGGTGCCGCCATGAAGATTGTTGAAGACTCGGTAGCCAGGCTCCCGCCCGGGTTTCACGCGGAGTGGACCGGTCAATCCTACGAGGAGCGCGCCGCCGGCGCGCAGACGCCGATCCTCTACGCCATGTCGCTGATCATCGTGTTCCTGGCGCTGGCCGCGCTCTACGAGAGCTGGGTGATGCCGATCCCGATCCTGCTGGCCGTGCCGCTGGGCATCATCGGCGCGGTCTTCGCGACTGCGCTGCGTGGCCTGGAACGCGATATCTATTTCCAGGTCGGTATGCTCACCACGATCGGACTCGCCAGCAAGAACGCGATCCTGATCGTCGAGTTCGCCAAGCTGAACCTCGACGCGGGCATGGAGCTGGTCGAGGCCACGCTGCACGCGGTGCACGATCGCCTGCGGCCGATCGTCATGACCTCGCTGGCCTTCGGCTTCGGCGTGCTGCCAATGGCGCTGGCCCACGGTGCCGGGGCCGGGGCGCAGCACGCCATCGGCACCGGTATTTTTGGCGGCATGCTCGCCGGCACGATCTTCGGGGTGCTGTTCGTGCCGGTACTGTTCGTGTTCATCCAGCGCCTGCTGGGCCGCAAGCGCCCGGCTCCCGTGGCCTGAAGCGGCCTGTCGCCAACCGGGGACGGGGCCCGGGCTAAAGATCCGCCGGCTCCGGCCGTTGGCGTCTCCAGAGTAACTGAACTGGAGCCGACCATGTTTCCCTTGTCCTCGCTAGTCGGCGGAAGCCTTGCCGGCCTGATGAACCTCCAGGGTGCAGCGGCGGCGCCCGCGCGCACCGCGGCGGCAGGCAGCGAGGACAGTGCCCCGACTGGCTTTAGGCCGTCGCCAGTCGATAGCGGGTTGGGCGTTGCTACCGTGCCCGCCATGCTCTCGCAGGTGCTCAGCGCCCTGCGCGCCAGTTTTTCGATTTCCGCCACGCCCTCGCCCTCGGCGACGGCGCTGACGCCGGCCGAGAACGCCGATCAGAGCTTCACTTCCGCGCTTGCCCAGGCCGTGCAGGCGGGCGACGGCTCGGCCTCATCGCTCGATGCGGTGCGGAACACAGTCCTCAATGCGCTGAATGACGTGTCGCAGTTCCTGCTCGGCATGGGCGCCGCTCCGGCGGATGTCAACGCCGCTGGCGACGCGCTGCAGACCCGGCTTCAGTCGCTGATGTCGGGCCTGGGCGCCGGCGGCGGCGTGGCCGCGCAATCGACGCTGGTGCAGAAGGAAAAGATGACGCTGGAGATCCGCACGGCGGAGGGCGACATCGTCAAGCTCACGCTGCGCGCCCGCAGCGCCACCACGGCCAGTTTCGCGGCCGGCTCCGCTGCCGACGGCAGCGCCACCGCCGGTGCGGCCAATCTCACGACCATCAACAGCGCGCGGCTGAGCGTCGACGTTGAAGGCAACATTAACGCGGCCGAGGCGGCCGCGATCGGCGACGTGCTCAAGCAGGCGGAATCACTGGCGAATCAGTTCTTCGCCGGAGATATCACGCAGGCCTTTGCAAGCGCCGCCGCGCTGCACATGGACAGCACGCAGCTGGCATCGGTTGCGCTGCAGCTCAAGTTCAAGGAGAGCTTCAGCGCCGCCGCGGTTGCCCAATCCGCGCCGCCCGCACCCGCAACGCCCGCGCCCGCCGCGCCGGCGCCCGCGTCTACACCCGCCGACACCAGCGCCGTGGCGCCCCCGGTCGCGAGCGCGGACCCCACGGCCGCAACTGCGACACCGGCGGCTTCCGAACTTCCGCCCGCGAACACCCCGGCTCCGGCAGCAACGCCCGCGCCGACCATCGAGTCGATCCTGCAAGGCTTTCTATCGAAGTTGCTCGACTTCGCGTTCGCCGGGACTGGCGACCAGAACACGACCTACAGCGCGCACTTCAGATTGCAATTGGTGATGGCGGCGACCCGCAGCATTGCCCTAACGCAGCCCGCCGCGGATAGCGCCAGCACAAGCGCTGCTGCCAGCTCCGCCGCGACTCCCACCGCGGATCCTGCGACAGCGGTCGCGAAACTCGGCGCGGTCGTCGACAGCCTGGGCAGCAAACTCGTCTAGGCGCTTTTAGCCGTGTTCCGCCGGCCTGGCCTTCACTGGCAGTAATCGCCGAGCTTGCGCACTTCGCGCGCCGGAATCGCCCAGTCGAAACTGGCGGGTTTCGCGTCGTCGGCAAAGTTGTAGTACACGACGCCGTTGGGAAACAGCACGACCGAGATGCCCCCGAATCCGGACATGAAGGGCACCCAGGTGTCGTGTGCGCAGCCCAGCACCGTCCGCAGGTTGCGAGCCCAGAAACCGAGCTGATAGCGCAGGCCAGGATTGCCCTGTACTGACAGGCCACGCTCGCTGGCGTCGCGCTGCAGCGCCCTGGCCAGCAGCGCCGGATCGAGCAGCACCCGGCCATCGATCGCGCCGTGTTCTGCGGCCAGGAACTGCCCGAGCCTCGCGATGTCGCCGGGCTGGAAGGTCAGGCCCCAGCCCGTGAACGGCTGGGCTACTGTGTCGTAACTCCGGCGCGTGACCGCGGCGGTGGCGCTCAGATGGAGCGGCGCGTAAATCTGCGCGTGCACCAGATCGCGGTACAAGTCGTCGTGCCTGTGCCCCGGGAGGCTGCGCAGGTAGTGAGCGAGCGCGGTGCCCAGAACATAAGTGTCGGAAGTGTGGTAGACCCAGCGCGTGCCGGGCGGCACGCGGTGCGAATAGGCGCCGCAACCAAAGCGTATCCTGCCGCGGTGATCGGGCGCCATGAAGAAGGCGGCCGTTCTGGCATCGAGTTCATCGGCTTCAAAACCGTCCGAATCGTAATTACCCGTGGCCATGTCGAGCACGTGTGCGAAGGTTACACCGGCCCAGGCGTGCCCGCGGCACTGGGGCACGTGGGCGCTGATCAGCTGCAATTGCGTCCCTGGGCGCAGCAACTCGAGGCGCATGAGCGCGGCGGCCGCGAACACCGACTTCGCCAGCGAATAGGAAGGCAGATCCAGCTCGTCGCAGTACGGGTAGGGGCCGCTCCGTGTCGCGCACTCCGACGCGTAGTTGACGCCAGCGACAACCAGTCCGTGAATGGTGCTGGCCCCCGCGTTGCCAAGCGCAAGCGCGCCGATATCCAGTTGCGGGTCAACCGTGTGCAGTTGCGCGAGCGTACGCCGGGGCAGGCGTGCGCGGAGCTCCGCGCGGTAGGCCGCCACGGTCGCCTCGCTTCCGGGCACGGCTCCAGGCCGATACTCTGTCTCGAGCAGCGCCCACAGGTCGGCCTGCAGGTACAGGCAAGTCTCGCTCGTGATCTGCATGGCGGTTCTTGAAACGGCGCCGTCCGAGCGGAACAGGAACATCAGTACACCGTTGTGCGTGCAGTTGGCGTTCCTTTCCTGCAGTGAGAAGGGGATCGCCGCGCGCGTAAAGCCGTGGTCGCCGGTTTCGTTCCACACTCGCCCGGGTTCGAGGATCACTTCCCACCAACCGTGCGAGCCTGCAATGGCGCCGCGCCGGGTGGGTACCAGTGCGTCGCCCGCCTGCACGAAGCTGTACGAGAAATCCGCCGGCCAGCTCAGCGCGGTGGGCAGGTCCTCCGGGGCAATATAGGCCGGGTTGGCGATCAGCGTGTGGTGTGGGAGCGTGCCGGTGAATCGCATCGTCAGCGTCCCGGAGAAGGTATTGGTTGGTGCTGCGGCGTCGCTGTCAGGCGCAAAGGCCGAGTAGTCGACGGGTTGCCCGTAGCTGCCCGTCGTTAGGGTTGCGTAGTCGAGCGCGCTACGGGCCTGCGCACACACCGCCCACAGTGCCGCGCCGACGGCGGGGGCGGCCAGCCATGCGCGGCACCTCACCGGCGCGCTCCTCGCCGGCGCACGATTACCGCGGTGTCGATGTACAGGCCGTCGGCGTTGAACCAGCGCACCTGGTCGCCGTCGATCACCGTGATCAGGCCCAGGCTCTCACCGTAGGACCAGTGCTGCCACTGGCGATACCAGCGGTCGCCCTCGACCCACCAGCGGCCGCTGTCGCGATCTTCGTCAGCGTAGCCGGCGCGCCCGCTCAACGTGCCGTCGCTCGCAAGGCGGATGGTGCACGGCTCGCCGTACACGGTGTTGTATAGCAGCGTCGCGCCCGACAGCGCGCGTTGCAGCGCGGCGCCTGCGAGTGGCACCACCGTTTCATCGCGCAGTGCGCGCGAGCCCAGCTGCGGATCGGCGCGGACGATGCGGGCGAGTTCCTGCACGCCGGTGCGGATCCGGTCGGCGCGGATACTGGTGACGCCCATGCACAATTGCGCGGTCTCGCCCGCGACCGCGATCGGCTCGATCAGCACGCCCACGTTGGCGGCGGCGCGCGCCAGATGGGCGGCGTTCCATTGCGGGCCGCCCGTAATCCAGTAGGCGCTCGAAGCCGGATGCGTTTCGATGCGCACGAAGCGATGCAGGTAGTGATTGAGCGCGTCACGGAGCGCGGTGCGCCGCTCGAGCAGCCGCACGTTGGCGCGCGCCAGCGCGCCGGCGTAGTGACCGAGGCCGATGAAGTAGGCCCAGGCGCGCTGCATGCCGGTGGGGAATGCGGCGCCGCTGTGGCGCCGCAGCTCGCGGACCCGTGCGATCAGGCGCGCGTCGCCGTGCACCACGCCGGGCGCAGTGCCCAGCGCCGTGACCGCACCGAGACTCCCGACCGCGATAACCAGATCGCTCCTTGCCAGGCTTCGCAGGGTAACCGCATCGCGGTCGGGCCCGAGCAGGTCCGCGCCGTGCACGCTCTCGACGATCCGGGCCTGGCTCTCGGCGGCCGCCTGCA
>JAYUZI010000211.1:0-7372 GCA_043751915.1 Gammaproteobacteria bacterium
AGCGTAGCCATAGTGCTGGTGCCACCGGGCCCGACGCGCTGGGGATGAACCAGGGTCGTGGCCGCGAAGGTTGGGGATTATACCCGCCAGCAATGCTCGCTGCGCCAGGACGGTGATTAGTTTCATAGCGGGTCGCGCCCTGTGGCAGACTTTGATGATCCACGGGATTCGAGGGGCAGGGGCCGTCCAATGACTGAACCAGCAAGCGCCGGCGCGCGATTCCGGGAGGCCGTGCGCGATGAGCGGCCGCTGCAGGTTGCGGGCGCCATCAACGCCTATGCCGCGCGCATGGCCCAGGCGGTTGGTTTCAGGGCCCTGTACCTGTCGGGTGGTGGAGTGGCGGCCAATTCGCTCGGCATGCCCGATCTTGGCATCAGTAATCCCGAGGATGTGCTTACCGATATTCGCCGTATCACCGATGCCACCACCGCGCCGCTCCTGGTCGACGCCGACACCGGCTGGGGCGGGGCCTTTAACATCGCGCGCACCGTGCGTGCCTTCACCAAGGCGGGCGCGGCTGGCCTGCATATCGAGGACCAGGTGCAGACCAAGCGCTGCGGTCACCGTCCGGGCAAGGAGATTGTTTCCCGGGAGGAAATGGTCGATCGCGTCAAGGCGGCGGTGGACGCGCGCACCGACGATCAATTCGTGATCATGGCACGCACCGACGCGCTCGCCGCCGAAGGGCTCGAGCGCGCCATCGAACGCGCGCTGGCCTGCATCGAAGCCGGCGCCGACATGATATTCCCGGAAGCGGTGACGGAGCTGGCAATGTATCGGCGTATCAAGGATGCGGTGAAGGTGCCGATCCTCGCCAACATCACCGAATTTGGCCAGACGCCGCTGTACACGCGCGCCGAACTGGGTTCGGCAGGGGTCGATATTGTGCTCTATTGCTGCTCTGCCTACCGGGCGATGAACGCGGCAGCGCTGCAGACTTACGAAATCATCCGCAACACGGGCAGCCAGCGCGAGGCGCTGCCATTGATGCAGACGCGCGAGGAGCTGTACCGCTATCTGGACTACCACGCCTACGAGCGGAAACTGGACGAGCTGTTCGCGGCCGGCAGAAAATGACCGAGCCCACCATGAACGTGGGCAACAAGCCCAAGAAATCGGTGGCCTTGTCCGGCATCGTCGCCGGCAATACCGCGTTGTGTAGCGTGGGGCGCAGCGGCAACGACCTGCATTACCGCGGCTACGACATCCTGGAAATCGCCGACGCCTGCGAGTTCGAGGAAATCGCCTACCTGCTGATACACGGCAAGCTCCCGAACCGCGCGGAACTGTCCGCCTACCAGCGCAAGCTCCAGTCCCTGCGCGGCCTGCCGCCCGCGCTGCGCAGCGTGCTGGAACTCCTGCCGGCCGCAACCCACCCCATGGACGTGATGCGCACGGCGGTCTCGGCGCTCGGTTGCCTCGAGCCCGAAAGCAGCAATCACAATGCCGCAGGCGCGCGGGACATCACTGACCGGCTGGTGGCCTGCCTCGGCTCCGCGCTGTGCTATTGGCACCATTTCAGCCAGCACGGCCAGCGCATCGAAGTGGCAACCGGCGATGAAACGGTGGGTGGGCATTTCCTGCACCTGCTCCACCAGCAGCCGGCGCCGGCGCAATGGGTGCGGGCCATGCACACCTCGCTGATCCTGTACGCCGAGCACGAATTCAACGCCAGCACCTTTGCCGCGCGGGTCATCGCCGGCACTGGCGCCGATGTCTACTCCGCCATCACCGGGGCGATCGGCGCACTGCGCGGGCCGAAGCACGGCGGCGCCAACGAAGTCGCGCTGGAGATCCAGCAACGCTATCGGACACCCGATGAGGCTGAGACCGACATCCGCGCCCGCGTCGCCAATCGCGAGGTGGTGATCGGTTTTGGCCATCCCGTCTACACGATTTCGGATCCTCGCAACGAGGTCATCAAGCGCGTCGCGCGGGCGCTCTCGGACCAGAGCGGGGACTGGCGCATGTTCCGCGTCGCCGAGCGGCTCGAGTCGGTCATGGCCGAGGTCAAGAAATTATTTCCGAACCTCGACTGGTTCAGCGCCGTCAGTTACCACGCCATGGGCGTGCCGACCGCGATGTTCACGCCGCTGTTCGTGATTTCGCGCACCACCGGCTGGGGCGCACATGTCATCGAGCAGCGCGAGGACGGCAAGATCATTCGGCCAAGTGCAAACTACACGGGTCCGGAAGGGCGGAAGTTCCTGCCAATCGACCAACGGATGTAACCGGCCATGAGCAGTCACGATTTGAAGTCGTCACGGCGCCCGGATCCGGACCCGCTGCTGGGCGACATCGCCCGCTACGCGCACGGCGCAGTCATTGACAGTGCCGTCGCCTATGACACCGCGCGCTACTGCCTGAAGGACACGCTCGCCTGCGGGTTGCAGGCGCTGCAATACCCCGCCTGCACCAAGCTCCTGGGTCCGGTGGTGCCTGGTGCGACCATGGCGGGTGGTGTGCGCGTGCCTGGGCTGAACTTCGAACTGGAGCCTGTCCAGGCCGCGTTCAATATTGGCACGATGGTGCGCTGGCTCGATTTCAACGACACCTGGCTGGCTGCCGAGTGGGGGCACCCCTCGGACAACCTTGGCGCTATTCTCGCGGTCGCCGACTACCTGGCGCGCAGGAACGGCGGCCGCTCGCCCTCGGCGCTGACGGTGCGCGATGTCCTGACTGCGATGATCAAGGCCCACGAGATCCAGGGCGTCCTGGCGCTGGAGAACAGCTTCAATCGCGTCGGGCTCGACCACGTGCTGCTGGTGCGGGTGGCCTCGACCGCCGTGGCGACGGCCATGCTGGGCGGGAGTCTCGAGCAGGTCATCAACGCGGTGTCCAATGCCTGGATCGATGGTGGCGCGCTGCGCACCTACCGGCACGCACCCAACACCGGCTCGCGCAAGAGTTGGGCCGCGGGCGACGCCACGGCGCGGGCGGTGCGGCACGCGCTGATCGCGCTCACCGGCGAGATGGGCTACCCCTCGGCGCTCACCGCGCCGGTGTGGGGCTTCCAGGATGTGCTGTTCAAGGGCAAGAGGCTGGTCGCGCCGCAGCCCTTTGGCAGCTACGTGATGGAAAACGTGCTGTTCAAGATCAGTTATCCGGCGGAATTCCATGCGCAGACCGCGGTGGAATGCGCGATGAAACTGCACCCACAGGTCCGTGATCGCATCGCCGACATAGAGCGCGTGCTCATCGAGACCCAGGAGCCGGGCGTGCGCATCATCGACAAGACCGGCCCGCTCGCCAACCCGGCCGACCGCGACCACTGCATCCAGTACATGACCGCCGTGCCGCTGATCTTCGGGCGCCTGAGCGCCGCCGACTACGAGGACGCCGTGGCCACCGATCCCAGGGTCGACGCCTTGCGCGGGAGGATGCAGGTCAGGGAGAATGCCACCTTCACCGCCGAGTATTATGAGCGCGAAAAACGCTACATCGGCAATGCCATGCAGGTGTTTTTCCGGGATGGCACCGCCACCGAGCGCGTGCAGGTAGACTATCCCGTCGGCCATCGGCGGCGGCGGGCCGAGGGCGAGCCGCTGCTGGTGCGAAAGTTCGAGGACAGCGTGCAGGCACATTACGGCACCGTGCAGGCGCAGCGGATCGTGGCCTCATTCACCGATGCACACGCGCTCGACGCGTTGCGCGTCGATGAGATGATGAGCCTGCTGGTTAAGTCAGAATAACGACGGAGATATCGAGGCATGAAGATCCTGGTCGGCGTCAAGCGCGTCGTCGATTACAACGTCCGCGTCCGGGTCAAGCCCGACGGGAGCGGTGTGGCGCTCGAGGGCGTCAAGATGAGCATCAATCCCTTCGATGAGATTGCGCTCGAAGAGGCGTTGCGCATCCGCGAACGCGGCCAGGCCACCGAGGTCATCGCCGTGGCGATCGGCCCGGACGAAGTGCAGACGCAGTTGCGCAGTGCGCTCGCCATGGGCGCCGATCGCGCGATCCTGGTGAAGTGCGACACGGCGGTCGAGCCGCGCGATGTCGCGCGTGCGCTGCTCGCGGTCATAGGGCAGGAGGGGATCGGGCTGGCCATACTCGGCAAGCAGGCGATCGATGATGACGCGGGGCAGACCGGGCAGATGCTCGCCGCGCTGTGGGACCGCCCGCAGGTGAGCTTCGCCTCGAAAGTTGAAATCAGGGACGGTGTCATCGTGGCCACCCGAGAGGTCGACAGCGGCCTCGAGACCATGGAGGTCGACCTGCCCGCGGTGATCACCAGCGACCTGCGCCTGAACGAACCGCGCTACATCAAGCTGCCCGACATCATGAAGGCGAAGAAAAAGCCGCTGGCGGTCACCGAC
Organism: Gammaproteobacteria bacterium; assembly: GCA_043751915.1. Classification (GTDB taxonomy): domain Bacteria; phylum Pseudomonadota; class Gammaproteobacteria; order Steroidobacterales; family Steroidobacteraceae; genus FEN-1191. The sequence continues at coordinate 4,320 of JAYUZI010000211.1, forward strand.
CTGGCGACGCTGGGCGTGAATCTCGCCGCGCAGTTCAAGGTGCTCAAGACCGACGCACCGCCGCAGCGCTCGCGCGGCATCATGGTCAAGGACGTGCCCGAACTGATGGCCGAACTGAAGAAGCGCGGAGTGCTGTCATGAGCAGGGTACTGATCATCGCCGACCACGACGGCGCGCGGCTCGGCGGCGGCGCGACCCGCTGCGTCACAGCCGCCGGCAGGTTTGGTGCCGCGGAAATCCATCTCGCGGTACTCGCCTCACCCGCCGGCGCGATCGCCGCTGAGGCGGCCAAGATCGCTGGCGTCAGCAAGGTGCTGGTGGTGGAGCGCGCCGAGAATGCGCATCCGCTCGCCGCGGTGCTTGCCCCGCAGGTTGTCAAGCTCGCGGCCGGCTACGACTACGTGCTCGCGGCCTCCAACACCTTTGGCAAGGACCTGCTGCCACGCGTCGCGGGGCTTCTGGGCGTGGGACAGGTGAGCGATCTGATGTCCGTGGAAGGGCCGCATACCTTCAAGCGGCCGATCTACGCGGGCAACGCCATCATCACTGTCGAGTCGCCTGCCGATGTGAAGCTGGTGGCGACGATCCGCACGGCGTCGTTCGCGGCCGCTGCGGGCGGCGGCAGCGCAGCGATCGAGCCCTTCAGTACCGACGCCGTGCTGCCCACGCATACACGCTTCGTGAGCCTCAATGCCGCCAGTAACGATCGCCCGGACCTGCAGTCGGCCCCGCGCGTCGTCTCCGGTGGCCGGGCGCTCGGCAGCGCCGAGAATTTCAAGATCATCTACGCGTTGGCCGACCGCCTGGGCGCCGCGGTGGGCGCCTCGCGCGCCGCGGTCGATGCCGGCTACGTGCCGAGCGACTTGCAGGTGGGGCAGACCGGGAAGATTATTGCCCCGGCGCTCTACGTCGCCATCGGCATATCGGGCGCGATCCAGCATCTCACCGGCATCAAGGACGCGCGCACCATCGTTGCGATCAACAAGGATGCCGAAGCGCCGATCTTCGAAGTGGCGGACGTGGGGCTGATCGGCGATCTGTTCAAGATCGTTCCCGAGTTGACCGCGTTGCTGGGGTAGCGAAGTTCTGACGCCAGGGGCGCTCATGCTTAGAAAATGCAATGGTCCGTGGCTATTCCTGCGCCAGGCGCTCGCGGCCACCCTGCTGCTGGGCGCGTTGCCTGGAGTGGGACTCGCTGCCGCCCTGGCTTCAGCCGGTACCGATGCGGCGGCGAGCCTCGACCAGTGGGCCGCGGACGGGAGCGTGCGGCCCGGCGATGATTTCTACCAGTATGTCAACGGTCCCTGGCAGAAACAGGCCGACATCCCCGCCGATCGCGCCAGCTGGGGCAGCTTCGAAGAACTCACCGAGCTCAACAGCCAGCGCACCGCCGAGCTGATTCGCGGCCTCGACCCGCAGCGCGCTGCGGGCAACCCCGACATCCGCAAGATCGCCGACTATTATTCGAGCTTCATGGACGCGGCCGCCGTCGAGCGCCGCGGCTTTGCCCCGGTGCGTCCGGTGCTGGCGCGGATCGCGGCCATTCGCGACCGCGGCGCGCTGGCTCGCTGGCTCGGTGCCACGGTGCGTGCGGACGTGGACGTCCTGAACGCCACCAACCTGTATACCGACAATATCCTGGGTCTGTGGGTGGCCCAGGACCTCGACGATCCCTCACGTTACCTGCCGTTCCTGCTCCAGGGCGGGCTGTCGATGCCTGACCGCGACTATTACCTGTCGGGCTCGCCGGTGATGCGCGACATCCGACCCCGGTACCTGCAGCACATCGAAACCGTGTTCGCGCTGGTGCATTTCCCGGATGCGCGTGCGGCCGCTGGCCGCGTGTATGCGCTCGAGACGCGGATCGCCGCGACTCATGGTCCTCGTGCCGAAGCCTTCGATGTCGCGAAGGCCGACAACCACTGGCGGCGTGCGGATTTCAGCGCTCGCGCCCCGGGGTTGGACTGGGAGCGGTTTTTCCGCGCCGCGGGCCTCGCCACGCAGCAGGAATTCATACTCTGGCAGCCCGGCTCAGTGACGGGCATCGCCGCCCTGGCTGGCAGCGCTTCGCTCGAGGACTGGCGCGCTTATCTGAGTTACCACGCGCTCGAGCATTTTGCGGCGTTCCTGCCCAAGGCCATGGTCGCGGAGGATTTCCACTTTCACGGCACGGTGCTCGAGGGCACGCCGCAGCTGCGGCCACGCTGGAAGCGTGCGGTCGGGGTCACCAATGTCGCGCTCGGTGATGCGGTCGGCAGGCTCTACGTCGAGCGCTATTTTCCGCCCGAGGCGAAGGCGCAGATCACCGCGCTGGTTGACGCCCTGCTCAAGGCGTTCGCGCGGCGGATCGATCACCTGGAATGGATGTCGCCGGCGACACGCGCCGAGGCGCACGCGAAGCTGGCAGCCCTGAAGGTTGGCGTCGGCTATCCCGAGCGCTGGCGCGATTTCACCTCCCTGCGTATCGTCCGCGGCGATGCCTACGGCAATGTCGAGCGGTTCGAGCGCTTCGAACTGGCGCGTAACCTGGCAAAGCTCGGCAAGCCGGTCGATCGCTCCGAGTGGGTGATGACGCCGCAGACCGTGAACGCGGTGAACCTGCCGGCGATGAATGCATTGAACTTCCCGGCCGGCATCCTGCAGCCACCGAACTTCGATCCGCATAGTCCGGCGGCGCTCAATCTTGGCGCCATCGGCGCCACGATCGGGCACGAAGTCAGTCATAGTTTTGACGACCAGGGCGCGCAGTTCGACGCCGATGGGCGCTTTCGCAACTGGTGGAGCGAGGACGACCTGGTACGCTTTCGCGACGCCGGCGCGCGCCTGGCAAAACAGTACGACGCCTACCGGCCGTTTCCCGATCTGGCGGTAAACGGTACGCAAACGCTGAGCGAGAACATCGCCGATGTCGCGGGCCTGGCGGCGGCCTTCGACGCCTACCGCCTTGAGCTGGGCAGCGCCGGTGCGCCGGCGGACCATGGCTTGAGCGGCGATCGGCAGTTCTTCGTGGCCTATGCCCGCTCCTGGCGCACCAAGACACGGGAAGCGGCGCT
>JAYUZI010000212.1:0-3640 GCA_043751915.1 Gammaproteobacteria bacterium
CCGAGCGGTTGCGAACCCGGCTCATGGAGACCTTGAGCCCCGCTCAGGCCAGCTAGCAGGCGCGCCGATCAGCGGCGGCGCCGCTCACTCAGCCGCGCGCCGACTCCCCCGCCGGGTCTTCCGGGCCCAGGCGCCAGTAAGCGCGGAACTGCTGCATCGCCTCGGCCGACATGTACTTCTGCAGCGTCGCCATTGGCACCCGGCGCAGGTCGAGCACGATCAGGCAGTCGAGCGCGTTGCCGAAATCGGCATCGATGTTGAAGCCGATAGTGCGTGCGCCGAGCTTGAGATAGTGACGCAGCAGCACCGGCACGCCCTTGCCGTCCGGCTCGCGGTCTTCGATAAGCGATCCCAGCGCATCCATGTCGGCATCGAGGCCTGCTTCGCCAAACAGCGAACGCAGCGAATAGCGGGGCTTGAATGGCCGGTGCGGACTGACCAGCGCCCCCAGCAGTGGCTCGCTGCGCCAGGCGCGCAGCGCCTCCACCAGCAGGGCACGCGACAGCGGATCGTATCTGTTGCTGACGCTGGCGGCGCCGATGACCCTGGCGTATTCCGGGTGGCGGCCAATGTACTCACTGATACCCTTCCACAGCAGCAGCAGCGGCGCGTAGGAGCGCTGGTACTCCGAACGCACGAATGAACGGCCGAGTTCGAGCGCGGGCCCAAGCAAAGCGAAGAACGGCTCCCGGAACTCGAACAACGAGGTGAGATACAGGCCGCGGGCGCCGAAGCGCTTGCGGATCACGTCGCTCCGACCCAGCCGATAGGCGCCGACGATTTCACGTTTCTCAGCCTGCCAGATGAACAGGTGCACGTAGTAGTCGTCGAACAGGTCAAGATCCGCAGGACGCCCGGTGCCTTCGCCCACCGCGCGAAAGGTGTGCTCGCGCAGCCGTCCGATCTCCTGCAGCGTCCAGGGAATCTGCGCTGCCGAAGCGTAATAGACTTCCAGCGCGTTGGAGGTTGTCAGGCGCTGCGAGCCGGGCAATGCGGCCAGCTCTTCTGCCAGGCGCGCAGCGTCAATCGGCTCGGCGAGCGGCAGCGGGACACGCGCCGGCGCCACCACCGGCACGCTTTCGGGTTGCGCAGCCGCGAGCTGATTCTCCGTCACGGGCTGCGGCGCCCGCGCCAACAACCGCACGGTGGCCCGCAGGTGCGCAGCGATAGCTGAGGGCGCGGCGAGCTTGGCAATGCGCCTGGCCCTGATCGGCGCTCCGATCCGCACCGGCACGGTAATGCCCGATTTATTGAGCGCTTCGCGCGGCAGCAACAGGGTGCGCAAGCGCGCGTGCACGAGTCCCAGCAGCTGGAACAGCGCACTGTTGCGGCCCTCGATATACATGGGCACCACCGGGGCGGCGGCCAGCTGGATGAGGCGCGCCGAGGAGCGGGGCCAGGCGGGATCGAAGACTGCGGCGAAACGCCACTGCAGGTGCGCCACTTCTCCGGCCGGAAAGGTGAACAGCGCACCGCCCTGGGCGACGTGGCGCAAGGCTGCGCGCACGCTCTGGGCATTACCGCGCGAATCGCCCCCGAACATATCAACCGGGAGCACCGCACTTTGCAGGGGCTTGAGCCGCGCCAGCACGCCGTTGGCCAGCAGTTTCAGGTCCGGGCGCCTGGCATGGAGCGCGTTGATGGCGATCAGGCCATCAATACCCCCGAACGGGTGATTGGCGATGATGATCACCCCGCCGGTCCGCGGCACCTGCTCCAGCTCGGCGGCTGCAAGCGTGTACTTGACGCCCAAGCGTACCAGGGCCTGGCGCGCAAACTCGCCAGGATCGGCGTCGAAATCCAGACCGCCGGCCACGACTTCGATGCCGGAGATACCCGAAACGCGGCCGATCAGGGCGCGCAGCCAGCGCGGCAACTTCCACGATTCCGGCAACAAGCCCAGCGGCGCGGGCAGCGGCCGTCGAACCTCAGACTGTGGGTGCTCTTGCATGGCTGTTCACCAGTGGGCCGTATGCCTAAACGACTGGGGCACAACGTTAAAGTTCAATTGTTACAACCCGGTTGCGTCGCCGTCAACCGACATGCCGCCTGCGACAAAGATCACAACATTGCCGGCGTCGGCTGCTGCAAAATCCGCCCCGGGCAGGAGGCGACGCTTCGTGTCGTGAACTGCTGCCTTACCCAGGGGTCGATTGACGGCATGATGAAACCATTGAAGATCAACGGCCGCTGGGTCGCGCTGGTCGTCGGCTTGCTTGGAACTCAGGCCGCCTGCCAAGGCGCTTCGGCCAGTGCAATGCCGGACTTCGCTACGGCACGCGCCCAGTTCGAAGCCGGCCGCGCCGGCTCGGCCGAGGCCACCGAAATGGCGCAGCGACTCTTCGCCCGCCTGCTCAGCAGTGATGCCAACAACCCACTCTATCTCGTCTACTACGGCAGCACCTTCACGCTCCAGGCCCGCAACGCGCGCGCTCCATGGACGAAGATCAAACTCGTCAACCAGGGCGTCAGCATCCTGGACCGTGCCCTGGCGCTGCTCAATCGCTCTCCCGGCAGTAGCGGCGCCGGCACGGCGGTCCTGGAAACACGCTTGGTGGCGATGGCGACTTTCATCGCCCTGCCCGAGACCTTCTTCCACCGCCTGGCGGCTGCCAAGCATGAATTTCAGCTGGCCGTAGGCAGTCCAGGCTATTCGTCGGCGCCCGTCGACCTCCGCGGCCACCTGCAGTACGAAGGTGCGCTGATCGCCCGACAGGAGGGCGATGCCGTGGGTGAGCGCGCCGCACTCCAGCGCGTGCTGGCGCTGGCTCCGCCCAGCATCGACATGGCGGAAGTGCGCGCCCGGCTCGGCGAGCTGCGTTAGGTCGCGGGCCGCCCGCGCGCGGCTGGACTTGCGAGCCTATCCCCGGCACGATGCGCCGTCGCCGACCAGCACTGGATTGCCGTGAACCCGCAGCAACTGCGCCCGATCATCGAGGCCGCGTTCGAGAATCGCCAGGCGCTGACGTCCGGCACGGCCGATAGAGCGCTCGTCACCGCCATAGACGCGACAATCGCATTCCTGGACCGTGGCGAACTGCGGGTCGCCGAACCCGTGGCCGGCAAGTGGCAGGTCAATGAGTGGCTCAAGAAGGCGGTGCTGCTCTACTTCCGCACGCATGACAACCAGGTCATCGACGCTGGCTACACCCGCTTCTACGACAAGGTGCCGCTCAAATACGCGGCCACCAGCACGGCGGATTTCACCGCTGCTGGCGTGCGCGTCGTGCCGCACGCCATCGTCCGCCGTGGCGCCTACCTCGCACCCAACACGGTGCTGATGCCCAGCTACGTCAATATCGGCGCCTACGTTGATTCAGGCACGATGGTCGATACCTGGGTAACGGTCGGCTCCTGCGTGCAGATCGGCAAGAACGTGCACCTCTCGGGAGGCGTAGGGATCGGGGGCGTGCTTGAGCCGCTCCAGGCCACCCCCACAATCATCGAGGACAACTGCTTCATCGGTGCCCGCTCCGAAATCGTCGAAGGCGTCATCGTCGGCGCAGGCTCGGTGATCTCGATGGGCGTGTTCATCGGCCAGAGCACCCGGATTCTCGATCGCGCGACCGGCAAGATATTCCAGGGCCACGTGCCGCCCGGCTCGGTCGTGGTTTCCGGCAGCCTGCCCGCCAAGGACGGC
>JAYUZI010000213.1:0-11375 GCA_043751915.1 Gammaproteobacteria bacterium
AGGAACTCGATAATCGCTATCCATTCGAGCCGAAGATGGCTGATGAGTGCATGAGGTCGGCCACGAAAATGGCCATGGACCAGGTGCACGCGGCCGTCACCAAAGCGACGAAGTAACCTCAAGGCCACCGGACCGGGCCCAGGGTGGCGCGGATGAGCGCCACCCTTGGGAGCGCGGCCACTAGCACTCGGGGACGTTGACCGCGAGGCCGCCCTGCGAGGTTTCCTTGTAGATCGTCCCCATGTCGACACCGGTCTGGCGCATGGTGTTGATCACCTGGTCGAGCGACACCTTGTGCGAGCCGTCGCCGTGGAGCGCGAGCCGCGCGGCACTGATCGCCTTGAGCGAACCCATCGCGTTGCGTTCGATGCATGGAATCTGCACCAGGCCGGCGACCGGATCGCAGGTCAGGCCGAGGTTGTGCTCCATGCCGATCTCCGCGGCGTTTTCAATCTGCTCGTTGGTGCCGTGGAGCGCCGAGACCAGTCCGGCCGCCGCCATCGAGCAGGCCACGCCGACTTCACCCTGGCAGCCCATTTCCGCCCCGGAGATCGAGGCATTCTTCTTATAGAGCATGCCAATTGCTGCGGCGGTGAGCAGGAAGCGGATCACGCCGGCGTCGTCGGCGCCCGCTTCAAAGCGATTGTAATAATGCAACACGGCCGGCACGATGCCCGCGGCGCCATTGGTTGGCGCCGTGACCATCTGGCCGCCCGCCGCGTTTTCCTCGTTGACCGCCAGCGCAAAGGCGTTGACCCAATCCATGGCATGCATCGGATCGCGATCACCACCGGATTCAAGCTGTCGGAACAGTTTTGGCGCGCGGCGGCGCACCTTGAGCACGCCCGGCAGCAGACCCTGCGCAGCGAAGCCGCGCTGCACGCACTCGCGCATGACCCGCCAGAGCTCCAGCAAACCCTGCTTGATCTGGGCTTCACTCCGCCAGGTGCGCTCGCGCGCCATCATCAGCTCGTGAATTTCCAGCCCGTGCTTCGCGCCAAGCTCCAGCAGTTCGGCCGCCGAGTTGAACGCGTACGGCGCCGTCGCGCGCTGCGGCCCGTCGCTCGTCTGCTCGCCCTCCTTGACGATGAAGCCGCCGCCAACGCTGTAGTATTCCTCGCAGGCCAGCGTCGCGCCCACCGCGTCGCGCGCCGTGAAGCGCATGCCGTTTGAATGTCCGGGCAGTACCTGGTTGTGGTGGAACAGCAGGTGGCGCGGCTCGTCGAATACGATCTCCTGTTCGCCGCGCAGCCGCAGCTGCTTCGCCTGCCGGATGCGCTCGACTGTGGGCTCTACCTGTGCGGAGTCAATTGTCTCCGGCCGCATGCCCTCCAGGCCCAGCAGGATCGCCCGGTCGGTGCAATGACCGCGCCCGGTCAGCGCCAGCGAACCAAACAGTTCGGCCGTCACCACGGTGGTTCGCGGCAGAAGGCCTTGCGTAGCCAGCGAGTCGACGAAGGCACGCGCCGCGTTCATCGGGCCCATGGTGTGCGAACTGGACGGGCCAATGCCAATCTTGAAGATTTCAAAGACGCTGAGGCTCATAACGCTTCCCACCTGTCGCTGGTGCCACCTGGCGATGCTGCCGGCCAGCTGAATTTCTCGCGGCCGGGCGCAACTTGCAAGCCTATGCCTGCCCGACCGGCCGGTATTGCCCCGAACCGACCCCCGTGGTCCCATTACCGTCATGAGGGCCTCGATGGTGATGCTGGCGGTGGTAATTGCAGGCGCAGCCACCGCGGCGCCGCGGCTCGACCCATATCCGGATTTCAAGTCGCGCTACGTGCAACCGCGCAACGTCACCGTCTGGGTGCCCGACGGTTACAGCGAGCGTGGTGCGCGATTCCCGGTCATCTACATGCCCGACGGGCAAAACCTGTTCGACTCCAGCCAGGCATTTGGCGGTGAGTCCTGGGGCGTGGGCGATGCGATGACGCGCCGCGCAACGCACGGTCAGCCGGTGGCGATCGTGGTCGGGGTGTGGAATACCCCGCTCCGCTACCGCGAATATGCCCCGCAGAAGCTGTACCGGCTGCTGCCTGACAACCTGCGCGCGCGCATCGGCGCCTCGTACGAGGGAGATCCGCTGTCGGATGACTACCTGCGCTTCCTGGTCACCGAACTCAAACCTTTCATCGACCGTCATTACCGCACGCGCCCGGGCAGACGCGACACCAGCGCCATGGGCTCGAGCATGGGCGGGTTAATTTCGCTCTACGCGATGGCAGAGTACCCGCGCGTGTTTGGACAGGCAGCCTGTCTGTCGATTCACTGGCCGCTGGTGGGAGTGCTTGGCCGTGACTCGGTGGGCCCCGCTGACGTCGTGCCGACCGCCGCGGCGCTACGGCAATATCTCGCGCATTCCGGCCTCAGGCCAGGCCGCAACCGGCTCTACTACGATCGCGGCGACCAGACGCTGGATGCCCTCTACCCTCCCTACACCACTGCAATCGGCGCGCTCATGCCCGGCCTGGGCTGGCACACCGGGCGTGACTGGGTGAGTCGCGTGTTCCCCGGCGCCGAACACAGCGAGAAAAGCTGGCGCGAGCGGCTCGATGTGCCGCTCGACTTCCTTCTCGGTGCGGCCGCCCGCTAGGGGTGGCCCTCACCGGACTACGCGGGCTCGCTCAGGGGTAGCTCAGCATCACCTGCAGCCAGAGTTTGCGGGTGTCGGCCGCAAGCCCATCCGAGCTATAGCGCGCGCCCTTGAGCAGCAGCTCGCAGTGTGCATTGAACTTGTGCCCGACCGAGGCATCCCATTCCGTGCCGTAGCTTCTGCTCACCGCGTCGGCGCGAAAATCGTGCCACGCCAGTTGCGCCTCCACGCCCTGCGTCCTGGCGTTAGCGGCGACATAGGTGTCACGCAGGCCCTGCGGCGGCGTGGTCAGGAATTTGTCGGCCCAGCCCTGGAACGCATGCAAAGTGGCGAGCGGCGTCTGAAAGCGGTGTTCTGAGCGCGTGGCATCGCCACCCAGTACCTCGACACCTGCGCGCAGTCCCCAGGTCGGGCGGGCCGCACCCAGCTCCAGCTGGTAGTAACGCGCCGCGTAGCTCACCGGATTGTCGGCGTAGTCCTGCTGCCGCACATAGGACGCCGACCAGGGGATCGTCCAACCGTTCCCTACCGCGTGGCTTCCGGTCCAGAGGAAGCCGAGATTCTGGTGCGAATTCGACGGCGCGTTGCGCAGATCGAACCAGTGGCCAAACAGACTCAGCTTGCCGGCCGATTTCAGGTCGAGGGCCGCGTGCAGGACGTGGCTGTGCGATCGCAGGTCGGGCGGCGGCGTGCCGGGATCGGGGCCAAATACGCGGTTCACGTTGTCGATGTAGCTGTAGGTCAGCGTGGTCGAGGGCAGGCGGCGGATTCGCCAGGTCAGGGCGTCGAAAGTCTGTTCGTTCTGGCGCCAGGCCGAGCCGCCGATGAAGCGCTGGTTGTCGAGGTTCAGCCGTTGGCGCCCGATGACCAGATCGTCCTTGGCGATCGAGATCTTCAGCGCGGCCTGGTTCAGATCGGTCGCGGGCGGATCGGCGATGATCGGCCGGTCGGCGCGACCGTTGCGCGTACTGTTGAAATTATCAGCGCCCAGTACGCCGAGCTGATCGACCTCAAACAGCGCGCTCAGGTGATTCCAGACGCCGCTCTCGTATCCCAGCCGCGCCCGAAAGGTAGTCGCCGTGGCCTCGTCGGGCAGGGCCTTGTCGTCGACGGCTTCGACGCGCGTGCGCAAGCTCACCGTGACCTTGCCGCCGGCCAGTGCGGCCGCAAGATCCGAGTCGGTCGCCTGCGCAGTCACCCCCAGTCCGAGGGCACATAGCCCAGGCAGCACCACTGCCGAAAATTCCTGCATTCTCATGTCAGCACCTCAGTGTGCGGCCAGTGCCGCGTGCACGGCCGCGATGAATGACGGGTCCGGTGTACTGCTCAGGCGATCGGTCCGGGCGAGGATCCGCCCCTCGCCATCGAGCAGCAGCAGCGCGCTGGTGTGGTTGAACTCGCCGTTCTCGAGCTGGCGGTAGTGGACATCGAGCACCGCCGCAAGGCGCCGCACCGTGGCGCCGTCGGTCCGCGCCAGCGTCCAGCGGCGCGTATCAACGCCGTGCTCCCCGGCCGTGCGCGCCAGCACCTGCGGTGTGTCGTGGAGCGGATCCAGGCTCACCAGTAATACGCGCAGGCGCGCGCGCTCGTCTGCCGGCAGCGCGCGATCGATCGACTTGCCCGTCTCGATCAGCAGCGGGCACACCAGCTGGCATCGGGCATAGAACATGCCGACCAGCTGCGGCTCACCGCGCCGCCCCGATAGCGAGAAACGCCGCCCCGCCTGATCGGTAAAGTGGCCTGGCAGATTCCAGACCGAATCGCCCGGCAGCTCATGTACGGTGGCGGCGGCCGGGGCGGCGGACAGCGGCTGGCCGAGGGCCAGCAGCAGCAAGAGGCCGGCCAGCGTGCAGGCTTTCACAGTAACTCCCGCGCGCAGCGGAAACCCAGGTTCGAGGTACTGTCGCTCCCACGCAGCGAGGAGAGCAGCGCCACGCGCATCATCACCGGATAATTTTCCCGATCGGCCACCGACAAGGCGCCGGCGCCACAGAACTTGTAGCGGTCCGAATCCTGCTGGTTGCGGTTGTCGCCCACCACCAGCATGGATGAGTAATCGTCGGTCCATTCCCAGACCAGCCCATGCAGGTCGCTGATGCCATAGGCGTTAGCGCCAGTGCGCCCGATCTGCGGGAGTGGCCCCGCAGAGTTCTGCGCATACCACTCGAGTATGCGCGCGCCCCAGGCCGGATCGCCGCGCGCATCGCGCTGCGCATCATCCGCTGCGGCGACGTACTCCCACTCGTCCCAGCTCGGCAAGCGCGCCGACTGCGCCTCGCAGTAGGCGCGGGCGGCAAACCAGCTCACGCGCGTCACGGGCTGCCGCGGCAGCGTGTTCGCCCCCAACGACAGGGTTGACTGCCAGTGCGAGAGATACTGGTCGCGCTCCACGTAGAGCGGCAGCGCGCGGTCACGACGCCACTCGTGATGAATGCGCACGAAGGCCAGGAACTCGGCGTTGGTGACGGGCTCGCGCATCAGCTCGAAGGCAGCCACCTGGCGGCGCCCCGCGCCATCTTCGTACTGCAGCATGGACTGGAAGGCTCCGGCCGGTACGCGCTGATAGCCGCCGCCGTGCGCGGCAGCGGAAATCAGCACCAGCGCGAGCGCAGCACGACGCATGGTCTCAATGCGCGGCGCCCTTGGGACGCACGGTGGTGGCACGGATCTCGGCAACTTTATCAGAACTGATCTGTCCGCCCGGGTTGCCCCAGCTGTTGAGCACAAAGGTGAGTATGTGCGCCACCTCGTCATCATTGAGCTGGCTCATCGGCGGCATGACCGAATTGAAATCCTGGCCGTTCACCGTGACGGCGCCGGTGCGACCGTTGAGGACGATGCCGATTCCGCGGTTCAGGTCGGCGGCGAGGAAATCGGATTTCGCAAGCGGCGGAAACACGTTGGCCAGGCCCTCGCCACTGGCCTGATGACAGACCGAGCAGGTACCGTTGAACAACGCCCGGCCCGCGTCGACCTGCTGTCGCAGCGTCAATGCACCGGTGGCGCTCGCCGAGGCCGCGGCCGCGACGGGCGCCGCGCTGACGGCCTTGTCGCCGAGGTAGGCGCTGTCGACCTCCTTGCCCGAATACACCGCCTTGTTCTCCGGTCCCTCGGTCTTGATCATGCCCAGCGCGCCCTTGTTGAACGCCCGGAACAGTGCGTGATCAACGATGATGCTGGTGCCCGGCACTTCCATGTGGAATTCGACGATCGCCGATCCACCGGCGGGCACGATCGTGGTCTGCACGTTCTCCTGGTAGTGCGTGCCGCCCTCGGTATAGACCTTGTCGAAGATCTCGCCGATAACGTGGAAGTTCGAGGTCAGGTTGGGGCCACCGTTGCCGACATACAGACGCACGGTGTCGCCAACCTTGGCCGGCAGCGCCTTGTCGCCCAGCAGTGCGCCCTCCGAGCCATTGAACAGCACGTAGGTCGGGTTCTCATCGATCGCCTTCTGCATGTCGAAGGGTTGCGTGCCCTTCTCGCGATACTTGCCGACCGTGGAGAAATCGCCCTGCATCACGTAGTACTCGCGATTCACCTCCGCCAGGCCACCCGGCGGCTCGACCAGTATCAGCCCGTACATGCCGTTGGCCACGTGCATGCCGACCGGCGCGGTGGCGCAGTGGTACACATACAGCCCGGCGTTGAGCGCCTTGAAGGTGAACTGCGACTGGTGGCCCGGCGCCGTGAAGCTCGAGGCCGCGCCGCCGCCCGGTCCGGTGACCGCGTGCAGGTCGATATTGTGAGGCATCTTGTCGTCCGGGTGGTTCTTGAGGTGGAACTCCACCGTGTCGCCCTGGCGCACGCGGATGAAACTGCCCGGCACCGTGCCGCCGAAGGTCCAGAACGTGTATTTCACCCCTGACGAGATTTCTCTTCCGACTTCACGCACTTCCAGTTCGACGATGACTTTCGCCGGCGCCGTGCGATGCGTCGGCGGCGGCACCAGCGGCGGGCTAGTGAGGATTGCCTTGATCGGCTCGCCCTGCGGCGGCCCGAAATCTCCAGCCGCCGACCCACCCGTGTCGCCATGGGCAATAGGCAGAACGAAGGTGGAGGCGAGGATAAGAATGGCGGCTGCGTATTTCATGACCACATGCTCCGAGAGTGCCAGGCTGCTGTGGAAATGCTGCGCGTGGCGCCCGGCAGGCGCCTTGATCTGCGTCAACCGGCGCTGCTAAACCCCGCGCGCCAGTGCCCGGAGCGCCTGCGGATCGCGTATCTCGACCTCGCGTCCCTCGACCGCCAGCAGCCCATGGTCCTGGAACCGGCGCAGCACCCGGCTCACGGTCTCGGCGGCGAGCCGCAAGTAGTTGGCGATGTCGGTACGCGCCATGGATAGATGGAAACCCGTAGCGGAAAACCCCCGCGCCGCAAACCGCTCGGCGATGCCCAGCAGAAAGGCGGCGACGCGCTCTTCGGCGCTGAGGTCCGCGGCCAGTTGCGTGGCGGCGCCGATGTCCTTGCTCAGCAGCCGGAACAGCTGTTGCTGGATGCCGGGAATCTGCGTCGCCACCGTGGCCAGTGCCGGGAACGAGAAGCGGCACAGGTACACGGCGTCGAGCGCGATTGCGTCACAGGGGTAACGCTCCGGATGGATGGCGTTCAGACCGATCATTTCGCCCGGCAGGTAGAAACCCAGCACCTGCTCGCGCCCCAGGCTGTCCACGGTGCAAGTCTTCACGGTGCCGCCGCGCACCGCGTAGATCACGCCGAACGGATCATTGGTGCGGAAGATATACTCGCCCTCGCGAAACGGCCCGACGTGTTCGACCAGGCAGTGCAGCGCGCGCAGCGTCTCCTTGTCGTAACCGCCCGGCAGACACACCGAACCAAAGGCGCAGGTAGAGCAGAACTGCACCTCGCTCCCGTCGTCCGCAAACACCGCGCCGCTCTTGTGAAATCCCCCCACGCGGGAATCATAGCAAGGTCACAGCGCTTCGCCGGTGCCGATCGCCTCATGCCGGCGCGGCGACGCAGTCGATCACCGGCAGGTGACCGGCGTCGAGCGCGCAGCAGTAGGCGTCGGAATCGCTGGCATTGATGGCGGTGACCTCGCCAAAGCGGCTGCTGGCGCCCGGCCCCAGCCCGAGTATATCCATGGCCTGCGCTCCCGCGTCCGGCGCAGCGGCCGCAGACGCACCGCCCCGCTCGATCGCTTCGGCGAGGCAGAAATTCCGTGCCAGCGAACGGCGCAGCTCGCTCCGCTGCTCCTGCGACAGGGCGTCGTCCGCACCCCCGGCAAACAAGAGCTGTACGACCTCGCGATCGCGCGCCAGGAGCGGCGCCACCAGCTCTATTTCACGATACAGGCGCTGCAGCAGGCGCGACGCATCACCTTGGCCGCAACAAATGCGCAGCGCAATGCCCCGGGGTATCGGATCCTCGTTGCTGCGCGCAATGGCGCGCAGCCACCGCGCTTCGCGCTCGATATCGATATCGATGACACTGATCATCACTGGCCTCCGGAGAGTCCAGTGAACGCGCACGCGTGCACGCGCGCCTTGACCGGGATCAAGCCTCAGGCGGGTTCTGATTCCACGCCCGGCAACACGCACAGCATTTCGTAGAGCAGGTTCGCCGCCAACAGCGAGGTCGTGCCAAACGGGTCATACGGGGGCGAGACCTCGACCAGGTCGCACCCGACGAGATCGAGCCCGCGGCAGCCGCGGATAATCTCCATGCCCTGGATGGTGGTGAGGCCGCCGATCTCCGGCGTGCCAGTGCCGGGCGCAAAGGCCGGATCGAGCCCGTCGATGTCGAAACTCAGGTACACGGGGCCCGGGCCCAGCTGCTTGCGGACCTCAGTCATCAGCGTCACGAGCGAACGGTGCCAGCATTCCTCCGCCTGCACGACCCTGAACCCCTGCTGCCGCGGCCAGTCGAAATCACCGGGACCGTAGCCGGTCGCGCGTAGCCCGATCTGCGCCACGCGCTTGCAAGCGAGCAGTCCCTCCTCCACCGCGCGCCGGAACGGCGTGCCATGCGCGATCTTCTCGCCGAACATCTCGTCGTTCACGTCCGCATGGGCGTCGACGTGCACGAGCCCGACGGGGCCATGCTTGCGATGCAGCGCGCGCAGGATGGGCAGCACAATGGTGTGGTCCCCGCCCATCGTCAGCGGGATGGCGCTGTGACTGAGTATCTCGTCGTAAGCGGTCTCTATGATCGCCACCGATTTTTCGAGGTTGAAGGTATTGATGGCGACATCGCCAATGTCAGCCACGCGGAGCGAATCGAAGGGCCGCGCCCGCGTCGCCATCTGGTAAGGACGGATCAGCACCGAGTTCTGACGGATGTCGCGCGGCCCGAAGCGCGCGCCGGCGCGGAGCGAAGTGCCGATGTCGAGTGGCACGCCCACGAAGCAGGCATCGAGTCCGGCTGCGGAAGCAAACTGCGGGAGCCGCATCATGGTCGCGGGACCCGCGAAGCGGGGCATCTGGTTGCCGCCCAGCGGCTGAGGGTGCTGTTGTTCCATATGGTGACATGGTACTCCGCCCCGGCGGATCGACGCGACCCGGAGCGGACGCAGTTCGCGGCCGGGTCTAAGCGCTAGCAGCCACCTGAGTCGCCAGGCGCTGGCGCAGCGCCGCGAGGCGCCCTGCCCACGGCCGCTCCCGCTCGAGCCAGGCCGCCAGATTCAGCAGCCGCGCATCTTGCCCGAGCAGCGCCGCGAACTGCACGCCGATCGGCAGTCCCTCGACGCCCGCCTCGGCAAGCGGCAGCGAGATCGCCGGCTGGCCGGTGATGTTGAAGAGCTCCGTGTACGGCGCATAGTGATATGAGAGCTCATTCCAGCGCTCGAGCGTGAACGCGCTCGTGCGCCCGTCGATCGTGCCGGTGAGCGGCGGGAGCGTCGCAGTCGTCGGCAGCAGCAGCACGTCGATGGATTCAAAGGACAACGCCATCGCCCCGGTCGCGCGCGTCGCGGCGCGGCGCGCGCGCACGTAGTCGACTGCGCTCCAGCGCGCCCCATACTCGACGCTCGCGTGGCTGAGCGCCTCCAGTTCTTCCGGCTCCGGCACTCGCCCGAGCCGCGCGCGCCAGTAATCGATTTCCTCGGCGATCGCCGTCATCCAGATCACGGTGCCCGCCTCGGCGATGTCAGCGCCCTCCGGGTACTCGAACGGGACCAGCTGGTGGCCGGCGCGCGCGAGGTGTGCGGCGATATCCTCGACCGCCGCACCGATCGCGTCGGTGGGTTGAATGCCTCCCGGCGCCCTGAGCGCGATGCCAACCCGCAGCCGCGGCACGGCGCCCTCGAGCGCGCGAGCGAACGGCACCTCGGGAGCGCGCCACGGGTAGCGGCTGGTCGGTTCGGCAGCCGCCGTCAGATCGAGCAGCAGCGCCGAGTCGCGCACGCTGCGGGTCAGCACGTGCTCACAATCGAACCCGCCTGCCAGCTCATCGTGATGCGGTCCGACCGGCACCCAGCCACGGCTTGGCTTCAGGCCCACCAGGCCGCATGCCGCCGCTGGCACACGGATCGAGCCGCCGGAATCCGTACCGTGCGCGATGGGCACCATGCCGGACGCTACGGCTGCCGCCGAACCGCCGCTCGATCCGCCAGGACTGCGCGCCAGATCCCAGGGATTTCGCGTTGGGCCGCGCCAGGTGGGTTCGGTAACGAACTCGCCGGCCCATTCCGGGGTGTTGGTGCGGCCGAGAATCGCGAGGCCCGCTTCGCGCCAGCGCGCCGCGAGCGGCGCGTCGACTGTCGCCGCGGGTAGCGAGTCGAGCCAACGGCAGGACGCCGTCAGGTGGAGTCCAGCCACGTCAATGTTCATGTCTTTGGCAAGGAACGGCACGCCGGCAAGCGGCGGGGTGCGCGCAGCGCTCGCGGCCACAGCGCGCGCCGCGGCATAGCCCTTCTCTACCACGGCATTCAGCGTACCGTTCAGGGCCTCGATGCGCTCGATCGCGGCTTCCACGAGTTCGAGCGGCGTAGCCTCGCCGCGGTGGACCAGTTCCGCCAGCGCGGTGGCGTCGTGGGACATATATTCCTGCGGACGCATGCCGGTTCCAATTGAAGACCACGGTTTGCGCTTGAGACTACCATGCCTGTAGACAGCTGGCGTCAAGGGAAAATACCAGACCTTTCAAATGGTTGGCTGCGCCAAAATATTTTCTGGGCTCAGACCTGCGGGCATCCGGAAGCAAATTTCGGCAAGTTAAGATCATGCACATGAAAGCGCACGATGCCGGGCACGTTGGTGGCTACCGGAAAATTCTCTCCGCCATGCGGGGACAACTCGCCGCAGGCCAGTCGTTCGCGCTGTGCCTGGTCGTCGCCACGCAGGGCTCAACGTATCGCAAGAGCGGCGCACTCGCGCTCGTGTCCGCCGACGGCGATCAGGTCGGTGTGATTTCGGGCGGCTGCCTGGAAGCCGGCCTCGTGATCGAGGCGCAACGGGCCATTCGCACCAACACGGCGGCTCGCGTCGTGTTCGATACGCAGGGCGATGACGATGCTGTTTTCGGTTCCGGCTCAGGTTGCAGGGGCCGCATCAGCGTGTTGCTGATCCCGGTGCGCGCCGGCGACCCGGACCCCTGGAGCGAAGCGCTGATCGCGGCCGACGCAGTGCACCTGCCCCTGCAACTCGCCCTGTGCATCGATGGTGCGCGGATCGGCACGGGCTGGTGCTGGTGGGGCACCGAGCAGCGTGCGCTCGGCAACGCAACGCCCGAACTGCAGTTGCTTCGCGATCGACCCGCGGGCGAGCTGCAGCTCGCAACGCAAGACGGTCCCGCAACCGTTGCAGTCCTGCGCGTGCCA